>JADGRK010000257.1 GCA_017880985.1 Rhodoferax sp.
CAAACCCCAGTGCGCTCCCATGCCGGCGCGCAGCACCTTGGGACTCCACAGCGCGGCAGTACCTTTCAAGGCGATGACTTGTTTGAAGCCAAAGGCCGAGGCACTGCGCAAAATGGAGCCAACGTTACCGGCGTCTTGCACCCGGTCCAGAATAACGCTTGCCGCCATTGGCTGCAAAGTGGCAGCGAGTGGCAGTTGAAACACAAACCCCATCCGCGCCGGTGACTCCAGACCACTGATCGTGGCGAACAGTGGATCCGAAATCACTATGTTTTTGATAGCTGCTTGCGAATACTGCACGGGGGCTAGAGGCCAAAATGACTCAGAAAATACAGCGATGACAGGCAGCACGCCGCGGGCCAGCGCCGCGCGCACCAAGTGCTCACCCTCAGCCCAGATGCGACCCTGCTTGCGATACTCGCCGCTGTCTTGCGACAAACGTCGCAGGTCCTTCAGCAGCGCGTTGTCGCGCGAGGTGACGTACTGAACCGCAGGCGTGCTCATGCCACCAACTCGCGCAAGATATCGGCCACCGGGCGAAAGGTTCTTCGGTGCAGGGGACAGGCGCCATACACCTTCAAGGCCGCCAGATGCTCGGCAGTGCCGTACCCTTTGTGCCTGGCAAATCCGTACTGCGGGTAGGCCTTGTCGATTTCGGCACACCAATGGTCACGCTGCACCTTGGCCAGGATGCTGGCCGCCGAAATGGCGCTCACCAAGGCATCGCCCTTGACAATGGCTTCGGCCCGCATCGACAGCACCGGCAAGCGGTTGCCATCCACCAGCACCAGCATCGGTTTGAGTCGCAGTCCCTCGACCGCCCGACGCATGGCGAGCAGCGTGGCCTGCAAAATGTTGAGCTGCTCAATTTCTTCCACACTGGCCTGGGCGATGGAACAACACAGGGCTTTGGCGCGGATCTCATCAAACAACATCTCTCGGCGTCGCGGCGTCAGTACTTTTGAATCCGCCAGACCCTTGATCGGGTGCAAGTCATCGAGTATCACGGCGGCAGCCACCACCGGGCCGGCAAGAGGGCCGCGTCCGGCCTCGTCCACTCCAGCGACCAGGCCGGGTAGGTCCCAACTCAGCGTCGACTGTTTGAAGACGGCTGGTCTGGTGACTTGTTCAGCCTTGGAGAACTTGCTGAATCGCATGGGCGGCCAATCGAGGGGTATCGCGCTGCAACTCGGTGTGCAGCGCAGTAAATTTTTGTTGCAGAACGGCTATTTTCTCAGGATGTTCCGTCCTGGCATCAAGCCAGCTCAACACCGCGTTAGCCAGCGCCTGCGGCGTGGCGGCGTCTTGCAGCAGTTCGGGCACCACAAATTCCCGGCACAAAATGTTGGGCAGGCCAACCCAGGGTTGCAGCTTCTTGCGCCGCATGATCTGCCACGACAACCAAGCCATGTGGTAGGCGATCACCATCGGGCGCTTGAACAAGGCGGCTTCCAGCGTGGCGGTGCCGCTGGCAATCAAGGTCACATCGCAGGCTGCCAACACAGTGTGTGACTGAGCTTCGACGACCTGCAAGTGCCTGGACAAGCCGCTGGCATGAACCGCCCGCTCGATCAGAGGTTTTAGCGCGGGCACCGCAGGAACTATAAATTTAATAGCTGGTCGCGCAGTCTGCATAAGCGCTGCAGCCTGAAAAAACCTAAAAGCCAAGTGCCTGATTTCGGACTTGCGGCTACCCGGCAGAATCGCCACCACCGAGTCTGTATCTGACAATCCCAATTGGGCCCGCGCTCGCGAGCGATCCGGCTCCATCGGGATGACGTTGGCCAGCGGATGACCAACATAGGTGGCAGCAATGCCGTGTGCGGCAAGCAAGGCGGGCTCGAACGGGAAGATACACAGCACATGATCAGCACTGCGACGAATTTTTTCAAGTCGCTCAGGGCGCCAGGCCCAAACCGAAGGCGCCACAAAGTGCACCGTCTTGATGCCCTGCGCCTTCAAATCGGCCTCCAGATCCAGATTGAAATCAGGCGCATCGACACCGATGAAAACATCCGGGCGCTGCTGCAGGAGGCGCTCTTTGAGTTGGCGGCGAATGCCCACAATCTCCCGGTAACGGTGCAACACCTCCCAGCCATAGCCATGCACTGACAACTTGTCATGCGACCACCAGGCGTCAAAGCCACGCCGCGCCATCTGGGGGCCACCAATGCCGACCGCGCTCATCGCAGGCCAGCGCTCGCGCAAGCCATCAAGTAACAATCCGGCCAGCAAGTCGCCCGAGATTTCGCCTGCCACCAGCGCTGCTTTCATCGTCGGCGCATCAACAGGGGGCTAACGGACGATGCCCCGCTGAGGTGAGACTTGCTGTAAAAATGACAGCATCATGTCCACATCAGGCTTGCACTCTGGGCTATTCTCAGCCAACGCTGCAATACGCAGACGGGCGGCGTCCAGTGTCAAATCGTCACGGTACAGGGCCTTGTGCATGGCCTTGACGGCCGACACCCGTGCAGCCGAAAAGCAGCGCCGACGCAGTCCTTCATAGTTCATGGAACGAGCTTGTGCCGGCTGACCCTGACACATGACGAAGGGCGGAAGGTCAGCCAACAGCGTCGTAGACAGCGCGGTCATGCTGTGGGCACCGATTTTCACAAACTGGTGAATTACGGTAAAGCCGCCCAGAATCGCCCAGTCACCCACGTGCACGTGGCCCGCCAGCTGGGAATTATTGGCAAAAATGGTGTTGTTACCGACGATGCAGTCGTGCGCCAGGTGCACGTAAGCCATCAGCCAGTTATCGTCACCCACCCGTGTGACGCCCGCGTCCCCTGGTGAACCGATGTTGAAGGTACAAAATTCGCGAATGGTATTGCGGTCCCCAATCACCAGCTCGCAAGGCTCACCGGCATACTTCTTGTCTTGCGGTATGGCACCGAGCGAGTTGAACTGGAAAATATGATTATCGCGCCCGATGGTGGTGTGCCCTTCAATCACGCAATGGGGGCCAATGGTGGTACCCGCGCCGACTTTGACGTGCGGACCAATGACGGTATAAGGCCCCACCGTCACCGAGCTGTCGAGCTCAGCCCCGGAATCAACAATCGCCGTGGCATGAATCTGAGTCACAGTGCCGGCCTCCGCCGGGCCGCCCCAAGGAGGCACCGCCCCCTTGGGGGGAAGCGCAGCGGCAAAGCCGCAAACGTGGTGACTCTCATCTTTCAGGCAATTTTGCGCACAGCGCAGGTCAACTCGGCTTCCACGGCGAGTTCTTCGCCGACCAAGGCACGCGCCTTGAACTTGAAAACACCGGCCTTCATGCGTAACAGTTCAACCACCAGAATCAGTTGATCACCAGGTTCGACCGGACGTTTGAAGCGCACACCATCCATGCCGGCAAAGTAATAGACCGAGTCCTCATCCGGCGTCGTACCGATGGCGTCAAACGCCAGCAGCGCTGCGGCCTGGGCCAGCGCTTCAAGCATCAACACGCCCGGCATCACGGGCCGATATGGGAAGTGCCCTTGAAAATAGGGCTCGTTGATGGTGACATTTTTCAAAGCCCGAATACTTTTTCCCTTTTCAATCGACAGAACCCGATCCACCAGCAGAAACGGGTAGCGGTGCGGCAGTTGCTTGAGAATTTTGTGAATATCCATACATTTAATCAGTTAGGGACAGAGCCAAGCTCATTTCATGTAGCTACGGTCTTGTCCCGCAAGGTTTCAGTTTTATCTTCCAAGGCACGAATCCGGTCGCGCAATCCATGCAATTGCTTGAGTGAGGCGGCATTCTTTTCCCAAGCCGCGTTGTCGTCAATCGGAAACAGACCGGTGTAATGCCCGGCTTTGCGAATCGAACGGGTCACAACACTTGCCGCAGAGATATTGACCTCATCCGCCAGTGTCAGATGTCCCAGCACAATCGCACCACCGCCCAAGGTGCAGTGTGCTCCGATCGTCGCGCTGCCCGCCACGCCGACGCAACCGGCCATCGCCGTGTGTCTGCCAACATGGACGTTGTGGCCGATCTGGATCAGGTTATCAAGCTTGACGCCGTCCTCGATCACGGTGTCTTGCAAGGCACCACGGTCAATGCAGGTGTTGGCACCAATTTCAACATCATTGCCGATGCGAACCGCACCGAGCTGTTCAATTTTTTCCCAGGCACCGGCATTGGGAGCAAAACCAAAACCATCAGCCCCAATGACCACGCCCGAATGCACGACACAACGCTCGCCCAGAACACAATTCTCCCCGACCGTGACCCGCGACTTGAGCTCAGTGTCGGCACCGATCCGGGCACCGCGCTCGACCACGCACAAGGCACCGATACGCGCCTGTGGATGAACAATGGCTTCGGGGTCAATCACCGCGCTGGGGTGCACCCGTGCGGTCACCGGACGCGGAAGACTTTTTTTCCAGAGTTGCGTGACACGGGCAAAGTACACATAAGGTTGCTCGGTCACGATGCAGGCACCGCGCGCCCGTGCAGCAGCG
>JADGRK010000026.1 GCA_017880985.1 Rhodoferax sp.
TCGGCCTTTGGCTTCAAACAAGTCATCGCCTTGAAAGGTACTGCCGCGCTGTGGAGTCCCAAGGTGCTGCGCGCCGGCATGGGAGCGCACTGGGGTTTGGGACTGATCGAAGGTGTGGCGCTGTCAGACCTGGCTGGCCTGGCGCTACCGATCATCGTCACCAGTTCGCACCGGGGCTCATTCCTGCATCAAGCGCTCGCAAATCAGGAGCTTCCAACGCCCTGTGTCTGGGCGCTGGGACACGAAGGGCAGGGTGTCAGCGGGGAACTGGAAGCGCTCGCCAGCTTGCACGTTCGGATTGCTCAACCTGGCGGTGAAGAATCGCTCAACGTGGCGGCTGCGGCGGCCATTTGCCTGCACGCCAGCGCGACCGTGTCTTTGTCCTGACGCAATTGTGGCTATCCCCTTGGCTATAATGCAGTGCTACTTCGCATTCACGTACGCCTAGCGCAATTCAAGCTAAATCCCGTTAATAAGCAGTTCCAGGAGATAACTCTTGAGGGCGTTTGGGCGTACCCGCAACTCATCCGGAGAACCCAGTGCTTTTGTCTCTCAAGGGAAACTTCCCGCCCGCCATTCTGGCGCTCGCAGACGGCACGGTCTATGTTGGCAATTCGATCGGTGCCAGTGGCGCCAGTGCCGGTGAAGTGGTTTTCAACACTTCCATGACCGGCTATCAGGAAATCCTCACCGACCCGAGCTATTGCCAGCAGATCGTCACACTGACCTACCCCCACATTGGCAACTACGGTGTCAATCTGGAGGATATTGAATCTGGCAAAGTGCATGCTGCCGGTTTGATCATCAAGGATTTGCCCTTGGTGGCATCCAATTTCCGCCAGTCCCAGACGCTGCAGGACTATCTGCTGAGCGAAGGCACGCTGGCGATTGCCAATATCGACACCCGCAAACTGACGCGCCAATTGCGCAGCCAGGGGGCACAAAATGGCTGCATTCTGGGTTTGCCGGCCGGGGCACCAGTGACGCCAGCCGTGATTGATCAGGCACTGGCATGGGCCAGGGCGGCGCCGAGCATGGCCGGGCTTGATCTGGCCCAGGTGGTGACCGTCCCAGCGCCCTACCACTGGACGCAGACCGAGTGGCAACTGGCTCATCCGGCGCTCTCTGGCAAGCCCGGTTATGGTGAGCTGAACAATCCCAAATTTCACGTCGTGGCGTATGACTTTGGCATCAAGAACAATATTCTGCGCATGCTGGCCCAGCGCGGCTGCAAGGTCACCGTGGTGCCGGCTCAAACGAGCGCCGCTGAGGTGCTCGGGCACCAGCCCGACGGCATCTTTTTGAGCAACGGCCCGGGCGATCCCCAGCCCTGCGACTACGCGATTGCCGCCGTGGGTCAATTGATCGAAACCGGTATTCCCACCTTTGGCATTTGTCTGGGACACCAGATCATGGCGCTGGCCAGTGGTGGCAAGACCTTCAAGATGAAGTTTGGTCACCACGGCGCCAACCATCCGGTCAAGGATCTGGATACCGGCCGCGTCAGCATCACCAGCCAGAACCACGGCTTTGCGGTGGATGAAAAATCGCTGCCCGCCAACTTGCGCGCCACCCATATCAGCCTGTTTGATGGCACGTTACAGGGGCTGCAGCGCACCGATCAGCCTGCGTTCAGCTTTCAGGGTCACCCGGAAGCTTCCCCTGGCCCGCACGATACTGCCTATTTGTTCGACCGATTTATCGCGCTGATGGCCAAGGAGAGCACACATGCCTAGGCGTACCGACCTCAAATCCATCCTCATCATCGGTGCCGGTCCGATCATCATCGGTCAGGCTTGCGAGTTCGACTATTCCGGCGTTCAGGCCTGCAAGGCACTGCGCGAAGAGGGCTACAAAGTCATCCTGATCAACAGCAACCCGGCGACGATCATGACCGACCCGGACACGGCCGATGTGACCTACATCGAGCCGATTACCTGGCAAACGGTTGAGAAAATCATCGCCCGGGAGCGCCCCGATGCGATCCTGCCCACGATGGGCGGCCAGACCGCGCTCAACTGCGCGCTCGACTTGTGGCATCACGGCGTGCTGGAAAAATACAACGTTGAGTTGATTGGTGCCACGCCTGAGGCGATTGACAAAGCCGAAGACCGCCTGAAGTTCAAGGACGCCATGACTCGCATCGGTCTGGGCTCGGCCCGATCGGGTATTGCGCACAGCATGGAAGAGGCCTGGGGGGCACAAAAAACCCTCGGCTTCCCGACCGTGATTCGCCCCAGTTTCACGCTTGGCGGTAGTGGCGGCGGCATTGCCTACAACGCCGAGGAGTTTGAGGTGATCTGCAAGCGCGGCCTGGAAGCGTCTCCGACCAGCGAGTTGTTGATTGAAGAGTCGCTGCTGGGCTGGAAAGAGTTTGAGATGGAGGTGGTGCGCGACAAGGCCGACAACTGCATCATCGTTTGCTCGATTGAAAACCTGGACCCGATGGGTGTGCATACCGGCGACTCGATCACGGTGGCACCGGCGCAAACCTTGAGCGACAAGGAATACCAGATTCTGCGTAACGCCAGTCTGGCTGTGTTGCGCGAAATTGGCGTCGACACCGGCGGCTCCAACGTGCAGTTCGCCATCAACCCGGATGACGGGCGGATGGTGGTGATCGAGATGAATCCGCGCGTGTCGCGCTCGTCGGCGCTGGCTTCCAAAGCCACTGGTTTCCCGATTGCCAAAGTGGCGGCCAAGCTGGCGGTGGGCTATACGCTCGACGAATTGCGCAACGACATCACCGGTGGCGCCACACCGGCCAGCTTTGAGCCCAGTATTGATTACGTGGTAACAAAAATCCCGCGTTTTGCCTTTGAGAAATTCCCCGCCGCCGACAGCCGCCTGACCACGCAAATGAAATCGGTGGGTGAAGTGATGGCGATGGGCCGCACCTTTCAGGAGTCGTTTCAAAAAGCGCTGCGCGGCCTCGAAGTCGGTGTCGATGGCATGAATGAAAAAACGCAAGACCGCGAAATTCTGGAAAAAGAGTTGGGCGAGCCCGGCCCTGAGCGCATCTGGTACGTGGGCGATGCGTTTGCAGCGGGCTGGAGCGTCGAAGAGGTGTTTGCGCTGACCAAAATTGATCGTTGGTTCCTGGTGCAGATTGAGCAGATCGTCAAGATTGAGCTTGAAATTGAACGCCTGCCGCTGTCCCCGGGTGGCGCTGCGCTCGACAGCATTGATGCCGCAACGCTGCGCGCCTTGAAGCAAAAGGGCTTTTCTGATCGTCGTCTGGCCAAGCAGTTCAAAACCACCGATTCGGCGATTCGCGCGAAGCGCCACGCGCTCGGCGTGCGGCCCGTTTATAAGCGGGTGGATAGCTGCGCTGCCGAGTTTGCCAGCAATACCGCTTACCTCTATTCCACCTATGAATCGTCGAGCCCATTCGATACCGGCAGTGAGTGCGAGGCCGAACCGACAAACCGGAAAAAAATCATGGTGCTCGGCGGTGGCCCGAACCGCATTGGCCAGGGCATCGAGTTTGACTACTGCTGCGTCCATGCGGCGCTCGCTCTGCACGAAGACGGGTTTGAGACCATCATGGTCAACTGCAACCCGGAGACCGTTTCAACCGATTACGACACCTCGGATCGCCTCTATTTTGAGCCGGTCACGCTGGAAGACGTGCTCGAAATTGTTGACAAGGAAAAGCCGCTGGGCGTGATCGTGCAATACGGCGGCCAGACACCGCTCAAACTGGCGCTGGCACTCGAAGCCAATGGCGTACCGATCATCGGCACGTCGCCCGACATGATTGACGCGGCCGAAGACCGTGAGCGCTTTCAGAAATTGCTGCATCGGTTGGGCCTGCGCCAACCCGCCAATGCAACCGCTCGCACCGAGCCTGAAGCGCTTGAGAAGGCCGCTGCGTTGGGCTATCCGCTGGTGGTGCGCCCCAGTTATGTGCTCGGTGGCCGCGCCATGGAAATCGTGCACGAGCAGCGCGACCTGGAGCGCTATATGCGTGAGGCGGTCAAGGTCAGCCATGATTCACCGGTGCTGCTGGACCGGTTTTTGAACGATGCGATTGAGTGCGATGTTGACTGCGTGCGCGACGCTGAGGGCCAAACCTTTATTGGGGGTGTGATGGAGCACATCGAACAAGCCGGTGTCCACAGTGGCGATTCGGCCTGCTCCTTGCCGCCCTATAGTCTGAGCGCCGAAACCGTCGCCGAGATCAAACGCCAGACCACGGCGATGGCGCACTCGCTTGAGGTGGTTGGCTTGATGAACGTGCAGTTTGCGATTCAAAATATCGAAGGCCTGGACGTGATTTATGTGCTGGAGGTCAACCCGCGCGCTTCGCGCACCGTGCCCTTCGTCTCCAAAGCCACCGGTGTTGCCCTGGCCAAAGTGGCGGCGCGCTGCATGGTCGGCCAGTCGCTGGCAGCACAGGGCATCGAGCACGAGGTGACACCGCCCTACTTCAGCGTGAAAGAAGCCGTTTTTCCATTCGTCAAGTTCCCCGGTGTCGATACGATTCTCGGCCCCGAGATGAAGTCCACCGGCGAGGTGATGGGCGTGGGCAAGACCTTTGGCGAAGCGTTTGTGAAATCCCAATTGGGCGCGGGCACCCAACTGCCCAAACCCTTTACGAGCTCGGGTGAACCGTCCGGCAAGGTGTTTATCTCGGTCAAGAATAACGACAAAGCGCGTGCCATCCAGGTTGCCCGTGATCTGGCCGATATGGGCTTCATCGTGACCGCCACCAAAGGCACGGCGGCGGCCATGAACGCGGCTGGCGTGCGCTGCGCCAGCGTCAACAAGGTGACCGAAGGCCGACCCAACATTGTCGACATGATCAAGAACAACGAAATTGTGCTGGTCATCAACACGGTGGAAGAGCGGCGCAATGCGATTGCCGACTCACGCCATATCCGTACCTCGGCTTTGCTTGGGCGGGTCACCACGTTTACCACGATTGCAGGTGCCGAAGCGGCCGTGCAGGGGATGCGGCAGGTGGACGATCTGGACGTGATTTCGGTGCAGGAAATGCATGCGCAGCTTGCAGCCGGCTGATGGGGCGCTGAAAATCACGGCATAATGACAGCAATTCGAAACCGCCGAACGGCAACGCTCGGCGGTTTCCTTTTTATGTAACACCCTCAAACCTCAAGAGATCTGTACGTGGCCACTCTTCCCATTACCAAGCGCGGTGCTGCCAAGCTCAAAGCCGAGTTGCAAAAACTCAAAACCGTCGATCGCCCCTGGGTCATCAACGCCATTGCCGAGGCGCGCGCGCAAGGTGACCTGAGCGAAAATGCCGAGTATGAAACAGCCAAAGACAAGCAAGGCTTTATTGAAGGGCGGATTCGCGAGATTGAAGGCAAACTGTCTGTTTCTCAAATCGTTGATCCGGCTGAGCTGCACGCTGATGGACGCGTCGTGTTTGGTGCCACGGTGCAGCTTGCAGACGAAGAAACGGGCGCCAAAGTGACTTATCAGATCGTCGGTGAAGACGAGGCTGACATCAAACTGGGACTAGTCAACATTGGCAGCCCGATTGCCCGCGCCTTGATTGGCAAGGAGGTCGGCGATAGCGCCGAAGTGCAGGCACCCGGAGGCATCAAGAGTTACGAAGTGGTGGCGGTGAGCTACGTCTGATTCGATGTCGCGATTACCACTCTGGGTGGCTGCGCTGTGGTGGGGCAGCCTCAGCACAATTGGCTTTTTGGTGGTGCCGATGCTTTTTGCGCAACTGCCAACACCGGCGCTGGCGGGCAACATGGCGGCCAGGCTGTTCACGGCGCAGACTTGGGTGTCAACAGTGTGTGGCCTGTTCTTGTTGATAAATACAAGGTCAAATCGGTCGCTATCGACCGTTCCTGCTGGACAGGCAGCTATGATTTTCATAGTGTCCGGACTGCTGCTGGCGTTGTTGTCTGAGTTTGCCGTGGCACCCCGCATTGTGGCGCGGGAAAATTTGCGTTTGTGGCACAGTGTCGGCAGTGCGATGTATGTGCTGCAGTGGCTCTGCGCTGGGGTCACGTTCTGGAAATTGACGCCGTCGCGTCAGGTTTGACTGCGCTTCTTGATGCTGATTTGCTTCGGTTTCGAGCGCTTGACCTGACCGCCGGAGGTGAGGCGCTGGTTGCCTAGCACGCGCAGGGTCTTGACTTCCGGGCGCTGGCCGCCGCGCTTGCTGTATTTGAGTACTTTAAAGTCGCGTGGGCCGGGCATGCGGCCTTCATCGGCCGTTTTTTCGCGCTCGGGTACAGGGCGCCAGAGTATCAGCAATTTGCCAATATGTTGAATCGGCGCGGCGTTAAGCTCGTCGGCCAGGCTTTGAAACATGGCTTCACGGGCCGCGCGGTCGTCCGAGAAGACCCGGACTTTGATCAAACCGTGGGCATTCAGGGCGGCGTCGGTTTCTTTTTTGACAGCCGCGCTAAGGCCATCGCCGCCGACCATCACGACCGGGTCAAGGTGGTGCGCTTCTGAGCGGAGTTTTTTGCGTTGGGCAGGGGTCAATTGAATTTGAGGCATATCGATATTATCGGCGACTGGGATTATTATGAAAGTCAAAACCAAAAGCAACAAGGTCAATCGCGCGTGGTTGAACGACCATGTCAACGACACTTACGTCAAACTGGCCAAGCTGGAGGACTATCGAGCTCGCGCTGCTTACAAGCTCAAGGAAATTGATGAAACCTTTCATTTGATCAAGCCGGGCCAACTGGTGGTGGATCTGGGTTCAACTCCTGGCGCCTGGAGCCAGTATGTACGACGCAAAATGTCACCCAGGACAGCGACCGGTGGCGGTGCCGCCGTGGGCGAGCTTAACGGCAGCATCATTGCGCTTGATATCCTGCCGATGGAGCCGGTCGAAGGTGTTGTCTTCCTGCAAGGCGATCTCCGGGAGGCAGAGGTCCTACAGCGTCTGGCAGATGAAATGAAGGGCCGGCAGGCGGATGTGGTGGTGTCCGATATGGCACCCAATTTGTCGGGTATCGCATCCGCTGATGCGGCGCGCATTGAAAACCTGGTTGAACTGGCGATTGAATTCAGTCAGCAGTATATGAAGCCGCAAGGCACCCTGGTGGCTAAAGTCTTTCATGGTGCTGGCTATGATCCCCTGGTCAAGCGATTCAAGGAAGCGTTCAGGGTGGTCAAACCGATCAAACCCAAAGCCTCGCGCGACAAGTCATCGGAAACGTTCCTCGTCGGTTCGGGTTTGAAGCCGGTCTGAATCCCATGCCTTGCCTGTGGCTGAAAACTTGAAAACCAGGCCCGGCATATCTTGAAACGCCTAAAATGAGGCCCAAATACTCCCAGTCTTCTAATTTGCTCACCCTTTGGAGCTTCGCTTGAATAATCAGTGGTTTTCGAAAATTGCCGTTTGGATGGTCATCGCGCTTGTGCTTTTCACGGTTTTCAAACAGTTTGATACGCGCGGACCAAGCAGCGCCGGCAGTCTCGGTTATTCCGACTTTCTGGAAGAAGTTCGCGGCAAGCGCATCAAGAGCGCCATCATCCAGGAAGGCCAGGGCGGCACTGAAATTATTGCCGTCACGACCGATGATCGCAAAGTTAAAACTACTGCCACCTACCTTGATCGCGGACTGGTCGGAGACCTGATTGCCAATGGCGTCAAATTTGACGTCAAGCCGCGCGAAGAAGGTTCTTTGCTCATGACACTGCTGGTCAGCTGGGGCCCGATGCTGTTGCTGATCGGCGTTTGGGTCTATTTCATGCGCCAGATGCAGGGTGGCGGTAAAGGGGGTGCCTTCAGCTTTGGCAAAAGCAAGGCGCGCCTGCTCGACGAGAATACCAATCAGGTGACCTTTGCCGATGTGGCCGGCTGTGACGAGGCCAAGGAAGAAGTCAAGGAAGTTGTTGATTTTCTGAAAGATCCGCAAAGATTCCAGAAACTCGGCGGACGCATACCGCGCGGTTTGCTGCTGATTGGCCCGCCGGGTACCGGCAAGACCCTGCTCGCCAAGGGCATCGCCGGTGAGGCCAAAGTGCCCTTCTTTTCGATTTCAGGTTCCGATTTTGTTGAAATGTTCGTCGGCGTGGGCGCGTCCCGGGTGCGAGACATGTTCGACAACGCCAAGAAAAACGCCCCCTGCATCATCTTCATTGATGAAATTGACGCGGTTGGCCGCCAGCGTGGCGCCGGTCTGGGCGGGGGTAATGATGAGCGCGAGCAAACCCTGAACCAGATGCTGGTGGAGATGGATGGCTTTGAGACCAACGCCGGCGTGATCGTGGTGGCCGCCACCAATCGTCCCGACATTCTGGATGCCGCTTTGCTGCGCCCGGGTCGTTTTGATCGCCAGGTGTATGTCTCGCTGCCCGACATCCGCGGTCGCGAACAGATTCTCAATGTGCACATGCGCAAGGTGCCTTTGGGTCAGGATGTCAACTCGGGTGTGATCGCGCGCGGCACGCCGGGCATGTCGGGTGCCGACCTGGCCAATCTGTGCAACGAGGCCGCCCTGATGGCGGCGCGCCGCAACGCACGTACTGTGGAAATGCAGGACTTTGAGAAAGCCAAAGACAAAATCCTGATGGGTCCGGAACGCAAGAGCATGGTGATGCCGGAAAGCGAACGCAAAAACACGGCCTATCACGAGTCAGGCCACGCCCTGATTGGCAAGCTATTGTCCAAGTGCGACCCGGTGCACAAGGTCACCATCATCCCACGCGGTCGTGCCCTGGGTGTCACCATGAGCCTGCCCGCGGAGGACCGCTACAGCTATGACAGCGAATACATGCTGCACCAGATCAGCATGTTGTTTGGGGGTCGTATTGCGGAAGAAGTGTTCATGAACCAGATGACCACTGGTGCCAGCAACGACTTTGAGCGCGCCACCCACATTGCGCGCGACATGGTCACCCGTTACGGCATGACGGATGCCCTGGGTCCCATGGTCTATGCTGAAAACGAGGGCGAGGTGTTTTTGGGCCGCTCGGTCACCAAGACCACCACCATGAGCGAGGAAACGATGCAGAAAGTGGACGCCGAGGTGCGCCGCATCATTGATCAGCAATATGGCCTTGCGCGCAAGCTGATTGAAGACAATCGGGACAAGATCCATGTCATGGCCAAGGCACTGCTGGAGTGGGAAACCATTGACAGTGACCAGTTGGACGACATCATGGCTGGCAAAGAGCCACGGCCGCCTAAAGACTGGACACCGCGCATTCCCGCCGCAGGTGGGGACAACGGCAGTGGCGGGACACCGGCGGTTAAACCGGACGCGGCACCGTCGGTGGCGTGAAGGCAGGAATTGATCAACATGACGGGGCAATCGGCCCCGTTCTTCATGCAGTGGAAGACTTCCCGATTCCTGATTGATCTGACCAGCCCGAAAGTAATGGGCGTTGTCAACGCGACGCCCGACTCGTTCTCGGACGGTGGCCAGCATGCCTCTTCGGCGGCGGCGTTGCGGCACTGCGAAAAGCTGCTCAAAGAGGGTGCAGACATTCTGGATATCGGTGGTGAATCATCGCGCCCGGGCGCCTTGCCTGTGCCGTTGGATGAAGAACTGGTGCGGGTGCTGCCGGTGGTCCGGGAAGCGCTTAAGTTGGGTGTGCCGGTGTCGGTAGATACCTACAAGCCGCAAGTGATGCAAGCGGTGCTCGACCTTGGCGCTGACATCATCAACGACATCTGGGCTTTGCGCTGGAAGCAGGTCAATGACCCCCTGGATGGCATGCAGGTCATTTCAATGCACCCGGCTTGTGGTGTTTGCCTGATGCACATGCACCGCGAGCCCCTGACCATGCAGGTGGCACCCATGGCGGGCGACGTGGTCCCCCAGGTGCTATCATTTTTACACTCCGTTGCGCTGTCCCTGCAAGCGCTGGGGGTTCAAAAGCATCGCATTGTGATTGACCCCGGGATTGGTTTTGGCCAAACCGTGGCACAGAACTTTGCGTTGCTTTCGCGGCAAGGTGAGTTGCTCGCCGCTGACTATCCACTGTTGGTCGGTTGGTCGCGCAAATCGGCACTGGCAGCGGTCGCCGGTGCCGCGTCAGGATCGGTGGCGACTCTGGATATGGCCGATCGCATGGTGCCCAGCATTGCCGCCGCTGTGCTGGCGGTGGAGCGCGGCGCTGCCATTGTTCGAGTCCATGACGTGCGCGAAACGGTGCAGGCGCTAAAAATCTTGAATGCTATTAAATAGATAGCTGTTTTCGCAATCTGGATAAGGGGTAGAGAATAAAATGACTAGAACATATTTTGGCACCGACGGCATTCGCGGTACCGTCGGCCAGGCTCCGATCACGCCCGATTTTGTGTTGCGTCTGGCCCATGCGGTGGGCCGGGTGCTCAGAAAAGCGGAAGCGCGTCCGACCGTGCTAATCGGCAAAGACACCCGCATCTCGGGCTACATGCTCGAGAGTGCGCTGGAGAGCGGCTTTAACTCGGCCGGCGTCGATGTCGTGCTGCTGGGCCCCTTGCCAACGCCGGGGGTGGCTTATCTGACGCGGGCGCAGCGGGCCTCACTGGGCGTGGTCATCAGTGCCAGCCACAATCCATTTGCTGACAACGGCATCAAGTTCTTCAGTGCCCAGGGCAGCAAACTGCCTGACGCGTGGGAGCATGACGTGGAGGCTGCGCTGGACGAGGCACCGGTGTGGGCAGACTCAGCCAGTCTGGGCAAGACCCGTCGGCTGGATGATGCGGCCGGGCGCTACATTGAATTTTGCAAGAGCACGTTTGCCAATGACCTCACGCTCAAAGGCATCAAGATAGTGGTTGATGCGGCGCACGGTGCCGCCTACCAGGTGGCACCCAAGGTGTTTCATGAGCTCGGTGCCGAAGTGGTAGCGATTGGCTGTGCGCCCGATGGCTTGAACATCAACCACCAGGTGGGGGCCACGCATCCGCAGGCCTTGATCGAGGCTGTCAAGACCGCCAGGGCCGATTTTGGTGTGGCGCTCGACGGTGACGCCGACCGCCTGCAACTGGTTGACGCCGGGGGCCGTCTCTACAACGGCGACGAACTGCTTTATCTGTTGGTTGACGAGCGGCTGGGGCGGGATGAGCCGGTGCCCGGGGTGGTTGGCACTTTGATGACCAATATGGCCGTCGAGCTGGCTTTGAGAGCCCGTGGCGTGCAGTTTGTGCGTGCCAAGGTGGGCGACCGCTACGTGCTGGAGGAGCTTGAAAGGCACAACTGGCTGCTCGGCGGCGAGGGTTCGGGCCATTTGCTGGCGCTCGACAAGCACACCACGGGTGACGGTCTGATCTCGGCGTTGCAGGTGCTACAGGCCTGCGTGCGCAGCGGCAAGAGCCTGGCCGAGTTGCTCGTGGATGTAAGGCTATTCCCGCAAACCCTGATCAACGTTCGATTGAAACCGGGGCAGGATTGGCAAGCCAACGCCAGGCTGGCCAGCGAAACCCAGGCGGTGCAGGCTGAGCTCGGCCTAGCTGGGCGTTTGTTGATCCGTGCCAGTGGCACTGAGCCCTTGGTGCGGGTGATGGTCGAGGCGCGCGACGCGGCCCAGGCCCAGGCGTGCGCCCAGCGCATTGCCAACACAATTTGCGCTTGAGCATGCCCAGCCCGTCTTCTTTTCACATTGTTCATGCTGACTACGCCAACCCGGCTCATGCCAGCGCACTGGTCAGTCTGCTCGATGCTTATGCCTGCGATCCGATGGGCGGCGCAAAGCCTCTGAGTGAGTTTGCCAAGTTGAATCTGGTGAGCGCACTGGCGGCACGGCCACAGGCCTTCAGTGTGCTGGCGTTTGCGCCTGGCGACGCCACTGGCGACAGTGAGCTGCCGGTCGGGCTGGTGAACTGCATTGAAGGTTTTTCAACCTTTGCCTGCCGTCCCTTGGTGAATGTGCATGATATTGCTGTGTTGTCCGGGTATCGCGGCCAACGCGTGGCTGAGAAAATGCTGCTGCTGGTAGAGAAAATTGCGCGCCAGCGTGGTGCCTGCAAGCTCACGCTGGAAGTACTGGAAGGCAATGCGGGTGCCATCAAACTCTACCACCGGGTCGGGTTTGAAAACTACCAACTTGACCCGGCGCTGGGAGATGCCCGGTTTTTGCAGAAGTGGCTTGGCTGACCGGGTCGAACTATACGTGCAGCAAGGTGCGCTCGCCGTCAGCATGACGCAAGCGATGCGCCAGGGTGCGTGAAATGGCGGTGATCAAGAGCAGGGCCAGTTTTTTGTGTTCTTCGGCGAGCTGCTTGAACTGATCCAGCGACAGGACGTACAAATCAATATCCGTGTGCGCAATCGCGCTTTCGCCGCGGGCACCATCATCGAGGAAAGCCATGCCACCAAAAAAATCGCCACGCCCGAAAGTGGCAATGTGGTGCAACTGCCGACTTCCGCCAATCGGCGCCATGATCCGCGCCGCGCCGCGCCGAATCAAGAATAGTTCCTGCTCCTGATCGCCCACGTTGTAAATGCTTTCGCCGGCCTTGACCGAGCGCAGTTTCATGCGCCCTTCCAGATCGGCCAGCGTCTCATCCTTGCGGCCCTGAAACAAATCCATTTCCTGCAAATGCAGCGGTATTTCTTCATTGACGGGCTGTGCCGTGTCACCCACCAACTTGTCCTCAACCCACTCAATGGCGGTTTCGATGGTTTGAAAAACCAGCACTGTATCGCTGCCATCGATGAGCCCGGTCTGTTTGAATAATTCGAGCAAATTGCGGCCATTGGGCAATTGCTCGCGTACGTGGCTGAGCAGCAGCGGCACGCCACGCTCGCGCAACATGTCGCGTACCAGGTTGAGCATATGGGCGGCGGTGATATCGACTGATTGCACCCAGCGCAGGTCCAGAATAATGTAATCACGGGTCTTGATTTCTGGCTCCAGCGCCGCGTAAAGCTCGTATGTGGTGCCGAAGAAAAGGCTGCCTTGCAGCTCAAAAATAATGGCCTGATCGCCTTTTTGGGCGATCAGGCGCATCTCGGCTTCAGGGCGGTACCAGGTGGACGAACGCTGACTGACAAAAGTCTTGTGCCGCACCACCGAGCCGCCGACCTGCTCGCGCACAAATAACAGGATTGACAGCGCAACACCGGCCGCAGACGCGGCGATCAGCCCCACCCTCAGTGCGAAACCGATGACCACCAGCACCACGGCAAAATCGACCACCGTGGCGCGCGACTCCAGAAAGTGCAGCGGTTCGGTGTCGATCATGCGCAAGCCGATCACGATCAGGATGCCCGCCAACGTAGCAATCGGAATCCAGGCAACAAATGAATTCAAGGCCAGCGCAGCCACCAGCACCAACAAGCCTTCGATGATCCCTGAAACACGGGTTTGCGCCCCACTGGACAGGTTCACCATGCTCGGCCCCATGGTGCCCGAGCCCGGAATGCCACCGATGGCAGACGAGGTGATATTGGCCAGTCCCTGCGCCAACAGTTCGCGGTTGGGTTCATGGCGCGTGCGCGTCATCTGGTCAATCACAACACAGGTTTTGAGCGTGTCGATTGAAAGCAGGGCCGCCAGCGTCAATGCACTGCCCAACAGGGCGGCTATCTGAGCCAGTTTCAACTCACCGATTTGATACCAACGCCCGGTAATGGTGTCGATGTAACCTGCGCCCGATCCGCCCAGAGCGCCCAGTACCAGCTTGTTACCGCTGAGTGTCATCATTGACGCATCGGTGTTCGCGAGTCCCAAATACGCCAGCAGGCCGGCCACGAGGCCAAGAATCGTGCTGGGGATTGCCTTGGTGAATTTGGGGACCACCAAAGCCACCGTTGACGTCGCAACACCGATGACAATGCTGCGCGTGTCCCAAGTGGCCGGTGCAAGTGCTGCTTGCCACCAGGCGGTACTTTGGGGTGTACCCAGGAAGGCCGGTATCTGGCTCCCGATGATGATCAGCCCGACGCCGCTCAAATAACCACTGACCACAGGATAGGGTATGTACCGGATCAGCCGCCCAAGCCCCAGAAAACCAATCAGAATCTGGATCAAGCCGGTCAAAATGCCCAGCACGCTCAACAGCAGGACGATAGTCGACGGTGCCACGCCCTGGTTCACCAGTTCGATGGCAAAGGCGGACAGTACCGCGGCAGCAGGCGCGCAGGGGGCGCTGATGAGCCGGTCGGTGCCGCCAAAGGTGGGCGCAATCAAGCCGATCGCGGTGGCACCCAGGATGCCCGCCAGCGCGCCAAACACGGCGTAC
>JADGRK010000258.1 GCA_017880985.1 Rhodoferax sp.
TTGAATTCGCAAACTGTTGACGCTCAAAAAGCGTAACAAACATGAGCTAGTTGGCCTACACTCTCCCACGCGGAGCAACTGTTTTACGCGCCAAACATCACGGGGATTGAACCGTACACTGAAGCACACCACCAGCCCCAGCCTTAACAAAGCATGCCTCACACTCAAAAGATCTTCGTCGCTGGCCACCAGGGCATGGTGGGCAGTGCCATCGTGCGCACCCTGCTGGCCCAGGGCACCCCGCAAACCCACATCGTCAGTCGCACCCATGCCGAGCTGGATTTGTGCAACCAGCAAGCCGTGCTTGACTTTTTTGCCCAGGAGCGGCCGACCCAGGTCTATCTGGCCGCCGCCAAAGTTGGCGGCATCCACGCCAACAACACCTACCCGGCCGACTTCATCTACGACAACCTGATGGTGCAGGCCAACGTCATCCACGCCGCTCACACTCACGGCGCGCAAAAGTTGCTGTTTTTAGGCAGCAGTTGCATTTATCCTCGCCTGGCCCCGCAACCGATGCGCGAAGACGCCTTGCTCACCGGTGCGCTGGAGCCCACCAATGAGCCCTATGCGGTGGCCAAGATCGCGGGCATCAAACTCTGTGAGAGCTACAACCGCCAGTACGGGCGCGACTACCGCAGCGTCATGCCCACCAACCTCTATGGCCCGGGCGACAACTACCACCCTGAAAACAGCCACGTCATCCCGGCACTGATCCGTCGTTTTCACGAAGCCAAGGTAGCCAACGCCGCGGAGGTCGTGATCTGGGGCACCGGCACCCCCAGGCGCGAGTTCTTGTATGTTGACGACATGGCCTCAGCCAGCGTCTTTGTGATGCAGCTCTCGCTGGCCACCTACCAAACCCATACCCTGCCGATGCAAAGCCACATCAATGCCGGCTTCGGCAGCGACATCACCATCGATCAACTCGCTCACGCCGTCGGCCAAGCCGTGGGCTACAGTGGCCGCATCACTTTTGACGCCAGCAAACCCGACGGTGCCCCGCGCAAGTGGATGGACAGCAGCCGCCTCAACGCCCTGGGCTGGCAACCCAAGGTCAGTCTGGGAGAAGGCTTGAGCCAAGCCTACGCTGACTTTGTCAAGAACGCCAAGATCTGAACCGACCATCATGACACCCCAAAAAACTGCACTCATCACCGGCATCACCGGCCAGGACGGATCCTACCTGGCAGAGCTCCTGCTTGAAAAAGGCTACATCGTCCACGGCATCAAGCGCCGCGCCAGCTCGTTCAACACCCAGCGCGTGGATCACATCTACCAGGACCCGCACATTGACAACGCCAATTTCATCCTGCATTACGGCGACCTCACTGACACCAGCAACCTGATACGCATCGTGCAAGAAACCCAGCCCGATGAAATCTATAACTTGGGCGCACAAAGCCACGTGGCGGTCAGCTTCGAGTCCCCCGAATACACCGCCGATGTGGTTGGCATGGGCGCCCTGCGCCTGCTGGAAGCCATCCGCATCCTGGGCCTGGAAAAGAAGACCCGCTACTACCAGGCCAGCACCAGTGAACTCTATGGTCTGGTGCAAGAAACTCCACAGCGCGAGACCACGCCTTTTTACCCACGCAGCCCCTATGGCGTGGCCAAGATGTATGCTTATTGGATTACCGTGAATTACCGCGAGGCCTACGGCATGTATGCCTGCAACGGCATCCTGTTCAATCATGAGAGCCCGCGCCGCGGTGAAACCTTTGTCACCCGCAAAATCACCCGCGGTCTGGCCAACATCAGCCAGGGTCTGGAAGATTGCCTGTACCTGGGCAACATCGACGCCCTGCGCGACTGGGGCCACGCCAAAGACTACGTGCGCATGCAATGGCTGATGCTGCAACAAGATCACCCGGAAGACTTTGTCATCGCCACCGGCGTGCAATACAGCGTGCGAGATTTCGTTGTCAAGACCGCCGCCGCACTAGGCATACAAATCCGCTGGCAAGACACAGGCGTCAATGAAGTCGGTTACTGGAATGACCAGCCCATCATCCGCATCGACCCACGCTACTTCCGCCCGACCGAAGTGCAGTCCCTGCTCGGCGACCCGACCAAAGCCAAACAAAAACTAGGATGGGTGCCAGAAATCACGCTCGATCAAATGATCCACGAGATGGCCGCCACCGACCTGGCCGAAGCCAAAAAACACGCCCTGCTCAGGCAGCATGGTTACAACGTGAATGTGAGTGTGGAGTAAGAAGGCGCCTAAGCCAACAAAGGTAGTATCTCTTTTTTCGGAGCTAGAAGCCCTGTGGCTTGAAGCCGATGCCCATACCCGTCATGGCTACCGATAGGGCCGACTTCAGTCAGCCACGCCGACTGAAGTCGGCCCTACTGAATAAAGCCGGACGCTCAAAAACGGGTAGCATCCTCCTTTATCTACAAGGAAAGGCGACAGATGGCGCTGGGGAATAGGGAAAAGGGCAGCGTCCCCTTCAAGCCCATCAGGAGTTTTGTCCGCCGCAGCGGTCGCACCACCAGCGGGCAGGCCAAGGCACTGGGCGACATCGGACCCCAGTTTGTCCTGCCGTATCAGGCAAGCGCTCTTGATTTTGCAGCTGCTTACGCAGACGAAATGGGGGCCGTAGGCCTGAACCATATAAATTTGAAACCCTTGATGCTGGAGATTGGTTTTGGCATGGGCGAAGCTACAGCCCACATCGCGGCCCTGATGCCAGAGAAAAACTTCCTCTGCTGCGAGGTGCATGAGCCTGGCGTGGGCGCCCTGCTCAAGCGGATCGGCGAGCAGGGTTTGCGCAACATCCGCATCGTGGCGCACGACGCGGTAGAGGTCATTGACAACATGCTGCCGCTGCAAAGCCTGGATGGTGTTCATATTTTCTTCCCCGACCCCTGGCACAAAAAAAAACACAACAAACGGCGCTTGATCCAGCCAGCGCTGGTGGCCAAACTATCTGCCCGTCTCAAGCCCGGCGGCTACATCCACTGCGCCACCGACTGGCAAGCCTATGCCGAGCAAATGCTGGTAGTACTCAGCGCTGACCCGCTGCTCAAAAACACGGCGACGCAGGCTCACCCGGAGCTGGCGGGCTACGCGCCCAAGCCCGATTACCGGCCCTTGACCAAGTTTGAAAATCGCGGCATCAAACTCGGTCACGGCGTGTGGGACCTGGTGTTTGAACGCATCTAACTGCGTCCCGCCCGTGCGCAACGGCGTGGGGCCAAGTTGTGTCGGCCTACCCGCCGGGCCGTGGGCTACGGTACTCGATTTTCTGGTTGAGCGATTTCCACAAATCGGGCCAGAAGTCTGGCTTGAGCGCATGGCACACGGCGAGGTGGTGAACGAACACGGTGCACTGATGACGCCGAACAGCCCTTATCAAAGCCATGTGCGGGTCTATTACTACCGGGCCGTTCCCAATGAGCCACATATCCCGTTTGATGAAGTGGTGCTGTTTCAGGACGAGCATCTGGTGGTGGTGGACAAGCCGCATTTCTTGCCAGTGATGCCCTCCGGCGGCTATTTGGCCGAGACCGTACTGGTGCGGCTCAAGCGCCGCCTGAAAATCGATACGCTGGTGCCGATTCACCGCATCGACCGCGACACGGCCGGCTTGGTGATGTTTTCAGTGCAACCCAGTACCCGTGCCGCCTATCACGCCTTGTTCAGCCAGCGCCGTCAAATCGGTCGCCAATTGATCCAAGGCTGGAGTCTTAGCTCGCTCTTTCTTCTGAGTCACAGGCCCTCCGCTTGCGAGCTTGTTGGTTTCGGGTTGCTCTTGCTGCACGGCCCGCAATGTTTCACGACGAATGCGGTCGGGCGTAAGGCCCAGTTGCCGCATCACATCAATTGCTACACCATCACCTTGACGGATCAAACCCAGGAGCAGGTGTTCGGTACCAATGTAACTGTGGCCTAACCTGCGTGCTTCGTCAACGGCATATTCGATGACCTGCTTGGTGCGAGGCGTCAGGTCCAGCTTGCCAGGCGACGCGCGTCGCCCGGCGCCGGTCATGCGTTCCACCATCTCCGCCACACGCTCTGGCTTTGCGCCCAGATCGCGCAGCACTCTGCCTGCGATGCCGTTCTCCTCTCGTATGAGACCTAGCAATAGATGCTCAGTCCCTATGTAATTGTGCGAGAGACGTTCTGCTTCCTCTTGCGCCAGAGTGAGCACTCGCCTCGCTCGTTGTGTAAACCGCTCTAATTTGTTCGCCACAGCGTACCTCTCTTTAACAGGAGCAAAGATGCGTCTTTGTGATTGGATTCATAGATACCCCTTTGCCCACGTTCTGATTTATCATACACCACCACACATCACCAGGATGATCCATACAACCATCCCTGCCTCAACCTTCACATCTACAATCTCGTTACCCCGAGCGGCCTCCCGAAAATAGCGCTTTAGTTTTGCTTATGGAATGTATTGCCGACTCGCAGGTAGCGTCG
>JADGRK010000027.1 GCA_017880985.1 Rhodoferax sp.
ACAAGCGTCCAGCACTCGCAGCGGTTGGCTTGATGCCAGGCCAGACAACAGCAGACCGGCCGCAAGTTGCGCTGCAGCGTCCTGTACCGACACCAGCCCTTCAGCAAAACCTGCTATCTCTTGTACCGGTTTGGGTTGTTCCAGGGTGACGCCCCATTTACCCGCCACAGTGGCATTCACACCGGCCATTTTGAGCGTCTGCAAATAGGGCAACACGGCGCAACGCCTGGTGTTCACCCGCAGCGTCATCGGTGCATGCTGGTTGTTGGCCGTCAGGATTGCCTGCCAGTGATCTGGCCATTCTTTCTGGAGTCGCTTGATCCACCAATCGGGATGGTTCCACAGCGCTACCGGATTTCTGTCGGTGATGGCCACCAGGGTCTCTCGTTCTCGCAGGAAGCGGCGCAAGCAGGCATTGATAAAGCCGGCCTGGGACCGGGTTGCAGCACTGCGCTTGGCCGCCTCCACCGCTTGATTGACCAGGGTAAACACCTCGTACGGCGCATCCTGGTCTTGCCACGCCAACGCGAGCGCGATGCATAGCAGAGCGTCGGCCGGCGGCGACGGAGCACGACCCGCCAGCAGTTCTCGCAGTGCTTGTGCTCGTCCGAGTGATCGCAGTACCTGAAATGTCAGCGCCTGCACGCCCGGTCTCAGATTGGCAGGGACCGCGCCGAGTGCTGCCGTGCCAGAGACGCCGCCGCGGATCGCCTGCAATATGACGGATACTGCATGTAACTGCCGCCACAAAGGGATTTTTGACTGGTTCGTGTCTGTCATTGGGTTTATATTGTTTCGGCCGGTTTAAAACCAAACAACCAGGCCAGCATGAGCGCAGGAAACTGATCGATAGCCTGGTTGTAATTAACCACCTGCCCGTTGAACTCGGCTCGTGCCGCGTCCGCCTGGACGGTCAATTGCTCCCATTGCACCTGCAAGCCATCCGGTAATGCCGCTCCCGCCAGGTCGGGCGGCAGGTTCCGAAGTCGCACCCAGGACATGCACAGGGTTTCATAAGCCGTTTTCAGTGCACTGATCCTCAATCTGCTCAAAGGCTTGGCGTGGGCTACTTTCAATGAGGTATTGAATTGTTGTGCCGCCGCCGAAAGCCCCGCGCAGGCGTCACCGGCAGTGTCACCCCCTTGATCGGCATCGGACGCGTTGGAGCCGGCACCGGTATCCGTGCAAATGACTTGCACCAGCGACAAGTATCGATTGAACAGACCCTCGAGTGCGCCGAATGCCACAATGGCACGGGATCGAAGACGTATCAAACGGTTGTAGGCCCCCATCGCCCAAAATAACAAGACCGCGATGATCAACCAAACCATGACGGAATCGCTCATTGAATTCAATCTCCAAACCCGAGCACGAGCAGAACGTTAAAAGCAGAAATAACAAACGCCCCAAGCCCCCGTCAAAGGGGCGTGGGGCGCTATGATTTAAGCATCGTGGTGGCGCTTACTCGGCCACCGTTCCTTCGTTGGTCTGGGTCGCTTCAGCCTGACCCGCGAGTTCTGCGGCTTCAGCCTCGGCAATGGCATGGCGCTCGGCATCGTCCATGTTCTCACGAACTTTACGCGCTTCGTGATAAGCCATGCCGGTACCGGCGGGAATCAGTCGACCGACAATGACGTTCTCCTTCAAGCCACGCAATTCGTCGCGTTTGCCCATGATCGAAGCTTCGGTCAGCACACGAGTGGTTTCCTGGAAGGACGCGGCGCTGATGAAACTGTCGGTTGACAGGGAAGCCTTGGTAATGCCAAGCAACAAATTGGTAAACCGGGCTGGGATCTTGCCATCGGCACGCAAGGCATCATTGGTGTTGAGTATTTCCGAGCGCTCCACTTGTTCGCCGTTGATATAGCTGGAATCGCCGGCGTTTTCAACCAGCACCCGACGCAACATCTGGCGAACAATCACTTCAATGTGCTTGTCATTGATCTTCACGCCCTGCAAGCGATAGACGTCCTGCACCTCATCGACAATGTATCGGGCCAGCTCTTCAGAGCCGAGCAAGCGCAGAATGTCTTGCGGGTCGGCTGGGCCATCAACCACGCTTTCGCCCTTGTTGACGACCTGGCCTTCGTGCACGATGATGTTCTTTTCCTTGGGCACGAGATCTTCCCAGACGGCGCCATCAGGATCGGTGATTTGCAAACGGATCTTGCCTTTGGTCTCTTTGCCAAATGACACGGTACCGGTCATTTCAGCCAGCACACCCTTGTCTTTGGGCGAACGGGCTTCGAACAACTCGGCAACACGCGGCAAACCGCCGGTAATGTCGCGCGTCTTCTGGCCTTCAATCGGGATCCTGGCCAGTACCTCGCCAGGGCTTACGTCCTGACCGGCACGCACCTGCACCAGTGCGCCAACCGGGAACCCGATGGTCACAGAGTGATCGGTACCAGGAATTTTGACTTCATTGCCCGCCGCATCGACCAATTTGACGAGCGGACGTATGACTTTGGCCGAACCACGGTGCTTCGGATCGATCACCACCATGGTGGACAGACCCGTGACCTCGTCCACCTGTTTTGCCACCGTCAGGCCTTCTTCGACATTTTCGAACTGCGCCTTGCCTGCGAACTCGGTGATGATGGGGCGTGTCAATGGATCCCAGTTGGCGAGGATCGCGCCGGACTTGACGGTTTGATCCGCTTTCACGGCCAGCACCGCACCGTAGGGTACTTTATGACGTTCGCGCTCACGGCCATGTTCGTCGTGAAGGACGATCTCGCCGGAGCGGGAAATCACCACCAATTCATTCTTACCGTTAGTCACATAGCGCATCGTGGCGTTGAAACCAATCGTGCCGTTGGACTTGGCGTCAACGCTGGAGGCGATTGCCGCGCGCGATGCCGCACCGCCAATGTGGAAGGTACGCATGGTTAACTGGGTGCCTGGTTCGCCAATGGATTGCGCCGCAATCACGCCGACCGCTTCACCTCCGTTGACCAAGCCACCACGACCCAGATCGCGGCCATAGCATTTGGCGCAAATTCCAAACCGGGTTTCGCACGTCAGTGCGGTACGCACTTTGACTTCATCGACCCCGGCCGCCTCAAGTTCTTCGATCAGGTCTTCGTCCAGCATGGCACCGGCCGCGGCCAGTACCGATCGGTTCTCAGGATGCAAAACATCGTCGGCTGCAGTACGTCCCAAAATGCGGTCGCGCAACGATTCGATGGTTTCGCCGCCTTCGACGATAGCGCGCATGAGGTAACCACCATGCGTGCCGCAGTCCTGTTCGGTCACAACCAGATCCTGCGTGACATCCACCAGACGCCGTGTCAGGTAACCCGAGTTGGCCGTCTTCAACGCCGTGTCCGCGAGACCCTTGCGGGCACCGTGGGTGGAGATGAAGTATTCCAGCACGTTCAGGCCTTCGCGGAAGTTCGCCGTAATCGGCGTCTCAATGATGGAGCCGTCGGGCTTGGCCATCAAACCACGCATACCGGCCACCTGGCGAATCTGTGCGGCCGAACCACGGGCACCGGAGTCGGCCATCATGTAGATGGAATTGAAAGACTCCTGCTGCACCTGCTTGCCATGGCGATCGGTCACCGTGACCTTGGACAACTGGCCCATCATGGCCTTGGCGACTTCGTCGCCGGCCTTGCCCCAGATATCGACCACCTTGTTGTAGCGCTCACCTGCCGTTACCAGGCCAGATGTGTATTGCTGGGCAATTTCCTTGACCTCTTTCTCGGCATGTTCAATGATGCCCTGCTTTTCCGTCGGCACCAACATGTCGTCGATGCAGATCGAGATACCTGCTTTGGTGGCGAGACGAAAACCGTATTGCAACAATTTGTCGGCAAACACGACCGTCTCTTTGAGACCGCATTTGCGGAACGAGACGTTGATCAGCTTTGAAATTTCCTTTTTCTTCAAGGCCTTGTTGATGTACTCAAACGGCAGACCTTTAGGCAGAATTTCAGACAGCAGGGCCCGACCGGCGGTGGTTTCCCAAAGCTTGGTTGAGGGCAGCAATTCGCCGGTCTGTTTGTCTTTGGTGTATTCAGTGAGACGCACATTGATGCGGGCGCTCATCTCCACCTCGCCGGAGTCGAACGCGCGCTGAACTTCACCGACATCGGAGAAGATCAAACCTTCTCCCTTGCCATTGATGCGGTCACGGGTCGTGTAATACAAACCCAGCACCACGTCTTGGGACGGCACAATCGACGGCTCGCCATTGGACGGGAACAGCACGTTATTGGAGGCCAGCATCAGTGTGCGGCATTCCATCTGCGCTTCCACCGACAAAGGCACGTGAACCGCCATCTGGTCGCCGTCAAAGTCGGCGTTGAACGCCGCACAAACCAAAGGATGGAGCTGAAGGGCCTTGCCTTCGATCAGGATCGGCTCGAACGCCTGGATGCCCAAGCGATGCAGGGTAGGCGCCCGGTTCAACATTACCGGGTGCTCTCTGATCACCTCTTCCAGAATGTCCCATACCACTGGTGTACCGGATTCGACTTCCTTCTTGGCGGCCTTGATGGTCGTGGCAATGCCGAGCGCTTCGAGGCGGGCAAATATGAACGGTTTGAACAATTCGAGTGCCATCAGTTTGGGCAAGCCGCACTGGTGTAACTTGAGTGTCGGGCCGACGGTAATGACGGAGCGGCCCGAATAGTCCACCCGCTTTCCCAGCAGGTTCTGACGGAAGCGGCCACTCTTGCCTTTGATCATGTCTGCCAGCGACTTGAGTGCGCGCTTGTTGGCACCGGTCATGGCTTTGCCGCGACGGCCGTTATCCAGCAGCGAGTCCACCGCTTCTTGCAGCATGCGCTTCTCATTGCGGGCAATGATCTCGGGCGCCTTTAACTCCAGCAGCCGACGCAGACGGCTGTTGCGGTTGATCACGCGCCGATACAGATCGTTCAGATCCGAGGTGGCAAAACGGCCACCGTCGAGCGGTACCAGCGGACGCAAGTCGGGCGGCAACACCGGCAATACGTCAAGCACCATCCACTCGGGTTTGATGCCGGATTTTTTGAACGCCTCAAGCAACTTGAGCCGCTTGGTGTTTTTCTTGATCTTGAGCTCGGAGCCGGTAGGATCATTGCGGAGTTTTTCAATTGAACCCTCAATATCAATGCTTTGCAGCAAATCCTTGATGCCTTCGGCACCCATTTTGGCCTGAAACTCGTCACCATATTCTTTGAATTTGGCGTCGAAATCATCTTCCGACATGATGCTGAATTTCTTCAGCGGGGTCATGCCGGGGTCAGTCACCACATAAGCTTCAAAGTACAGCACACGCTCGATATCACGCAAGGTCATGTCCAGGACCAGACCCAGGCGTGAGGGCAGCGACTTCAAGAACCAGATGTGGGCACAAGGGGCGGCCAGATCGATGTGTCCCATGCGCTCGCGCCGCACTTTGGTCTGGGTGACTTCAACACCACACTTTTCGCAAATGACACCACGGTGCTTGAGCCGTTTGTACTTGCCGCACAGGCATTCGTAGTCCTTGATAGGACCAAAAATCTTGGCGCAAAACAGGCCATCACGTTCTGGCTTGAAGGTACGGTAGTTGATGGTTTCGGGTTTTTTGACTTCACCGAAAGACCAGGAACGGATTTTCTCGGGTGAAGCCATGCCAATCCTGATGGCATCAAAGTGCTCATCTGGCGTGAATTGCTTGAACAGGTCGAGTAATGATTTCATGACACTATTTCCTTTTAATCAGTTGGGGACAGAGCAAATCTGCTGCGCAAATCTTGGTCTGTCCCACAAAGTCTCACGTTTAGCTGCGCTCAAGTTCAATGTCGATGCCCAAGGAACGAATTTCCTTGACCAGCACATTAAATGATTCCGGCATGCCGGCTTCGATTGAGTGCTCTCCCTTGACAATGCTTTCATACACCTTGGTGCGGCCTTGCACGTCGTCTGACTTGACAGTCAGCATCTCCTGCAGTGTGTAGGCAGCGCCATAGGCTTCGAGCGCCCAGACCTCCATCTCACCGAAGCGCTGACCACCGAACTGCGCCTTGCCGCCCAGCGGTTGCTGCGTGACCAGGCTGTAGGGGCCAGTGGAACGGGCATGCATTTTGTCATCCACCAAGTGGTGCAACTTCAGGTAGTGCATATAGCCAATCGTGGTCGGACGCTCGAACGGGTCACCGGAGCGACCATCGAACAGGTAAGCCTGCGTTCGTGCTGGGGTCAAGCCTTTTTGCTTGACGACCTCTTCTGGGTAAGCCAGCCGGAGCATGGTTCGGATTTCCTCCTCCGAGGCGCCGTCAAACACGGGCGTGGCGAAGGGAACGCCTGACGTCAGGTTAGCCGCCATTTCCAGCAATTGATTGTCATTGAGTTGCGCCAGGTTTTCTTTTCGACCGGTGCCGTTGTAAAGTTCTTCCAGGAACTTGCGCAATTCCACCACCTTGGCTTCGGCTTGCAACATGTCACCAATGCGTTGGCCAATACCTTTCGCGGCCCAACCCAGATGGACTTCGAGCACCTGCCCAATATTCATCCGTGACGGCACGCCCAAGGGATTGAGCACGATATCGCAGGGCGTCCCATCCGCCATAAATGGCATGTCTTCGACCGGAACGATCTTCGATACCACGCCCTTGTTGCCGTGACGGCCTGCCATTTTGTCGCCGGGTTGTAAATGACGTTTCACAGCCAAATAGACCTTGACCATCTTCAACACGCCGGCCGGTAGCTCGTCACCCTGAGTCAACTTCTTGCGCTTTTCTTCAAAAGCGAGATCAAAGCTATGACGGGTTTGCTCCAACGAATTCTTGATGCTCTCCAGTTGATTGGCGATTTCGTCCTCAGCCGGGCGGATATCGAACCAATGAAATTTTTCAACCAAAGTCAAATAGGCCTTGTCAATCTTGGTACCCTTACCGAGCTTGTGCGGGCCACCATTGGCCAGCTTGCCGAGCAACAATTTCTCGATCCGGTCAAACGCATCGGCCTCCACCAGGCGCAACTGGTCATTCAAATCAAGACGGAAACGTTTGAGCTCGTCGTCAATGATCTGCTGCGCGCGGCGGTCCCGCACAATGCCTTCGCGGGTGAACACTTGCACATCGATCACGGTCCCTTGCGAACCCTGGTCAACGCGTAGCGACGTGTCTTTCACGTCACTGGCCTTTTCACCGAAGATGGCGCGCAACAGTTTTTCTTCCGGTGTCAGCGTGGTCTCGCCTTTAGGCGTGACTTTGCCCACCAGCGTATCGCCGGGTTGCACTTCAGCGCCGACAAATATGATGCCTGACTCGTCCAGTCGATTGAGCTGCTGCTCGCTCAAGTTCGGAATGTCGCGGGTAATTTCTTCACAACCGAGTTTGGTATCACGCGCCATCACCACCAGTTCTTCAATATGGATCGAGGTATAGCGGTCGTCAGCCACCACGCGTTCGCTGATCAAAATCGAGTCTTCGAAGTTGTAGCCATTCCATGTCATGAACGCCACCAGCATATTTTGGCCCAAAGCCAGTTCACCCAAGTCAGTGGAGGCGCCGTCGGCGATCACGTCACCTTTGGCCAGATGGTCCCCCTTCTTGACAATCGGTCGCTGGTGAATATTGGTGTTCTGGTTGGACCGTTGGTACTTGATAAGGTTGTAAATATCCACCCCAACTTCACCGGCCTGCGCCTCCTCGTCATTGACGCGAATCACCACCCGGGTGGCGTCCACGTAATCGACCACCCCACCTCGAGTGGCGGTGACGACGGTTCCGGAGTCAATCGCAGCAACGCGTTCGATACCGGTACCGACCATCGGTTTTTCAGGGCGTAACACCGGCACTGCCTGCCGCGACATATTGGCACCCATCAAGGCGCGGTTGGCATCGTCATGCTCCAGGAATGGCACCAGAGAAGCGGCGACCGACACAATCTGGGCCGGCGACACATCCATGTACTGCACACGTTCGGGTCCGGCAAAAATTGTTTCGCCCGCTTCCCGGGCGGAGATCATCTCACCGGTGAGTTTGCCATCTTTGCCAAGTGTGGCATTGGCCTGAGCGATCACATATTTGCCTTCTTCAATAGCGGACAAATAATCGATCTCCATGGTGACCTTGCTATCAACGACGCGGCGATACGGCGTCTCAATGAAGCCATACTCATTGAGACGTGCATACAGCGCCAGTGAATTGATCAGGCCGATATTCGGACCTTCAGGCGTTTCAATTGGACAAACCCGGCCATAGTGCGTGACGTGCACGTCTCGCACTTCAAAGCCGGCACGCTCGCGCGTCAGGCCACCCGGGCCAAGCGCCGACACGCGGCGCTTGTGGGTGATCTCCGACAGGGGATTGGTTTGATCCATGAACTGCGACAACTGCGAGGCGCCAAAGAATTCTTTCAGGGCGGCCGAAATCGGCTTGCTATTGATCAAGTCGTGCGGCATCAACGGCTCTTGCTCGGCCTGGCCAAGACGTTCTTTAACCGCTTTTTCAATTCGTGCCAGCCCGGTGCGATACTGGTTTTCAGCCAACTCGCCGACGCAACGCACGCGACGATTGCCCAAATGGTCGATATCGTCTACTTCGCCATGACCATTGCGCAAATCCACCAAGATCTTGACGACAGCCAGGATGTCCTCGTTGGTCAAAACCATCGGGCCAGTCGATTCAGGACGCCCCATTTTGGCGTTGAACTTCATGCGGCCGACGCGCGAGAGATCGTAGGTATCGGGGTTGTAGAACAAACGCTGGAATAACGCCTGCACGGCATCTTCCGTTGGCGGCTCGCCGGGGCGCATCATGCGGTAGATGGCGACGCGTGCCGCAAACTCATCTGCCGTTTCGTCACTGCGCAGGGTTTGCGAAATGTAGGCACCTTGATCGAGTTCGTTGGTATAAATACACGGCAAGTCCTGCACGCCAGCCAAGCGCAATTTCTTGAGCAATACATCAGTGAGTTCTTCATTGGCTTTGGCCAAAATTTCACCGCTCTCGGCATCGACGATGTTGCGCGCCACCACGCGACCCAACAAGAAATCTTCTGGCACGCTAATGTGGGTGGTGCCGGATTGTTCAAGTTCGCGGGTGTGACGTACCGTTACACGCTTGTCTTTAGCGACAATGACCTGGCCACTCTTGTCAGTGATATCAAAACGCGCTACTTCACCACGCAAGCGCTCTGCCACAAACTCCATCTGGGCACCACTGTCCATCAGGCGGAAGTTGTCATTGACGAAGAAATTCGCCAGGATCGATTCCTGGTTCAGACCGATCGCCTTGAGCAGAATCGTGACCGGCATTTTGCGGCGGCGATCGACGCGGAAGTAAAGAATGTCTTTCGGGTCGAACTCAAAATCGAGCCAGGAACCACGGTAAGGAATGATGCGCGCCGAAAACAGCAGCTTGCCCGAACTATGGGTTTTGCCCTTGTCATGCTCAAAGAAGACGCCGGGTGAACGATGCAACTGGGACACGATCACGCGCTCGGTACCATTGATGATGAAGGAGCCCTTGTTGGTCATCAAGGGTACTTCGCCCATATAGACTTCTTGCTCTTTGACTTCCTTGATGACCTTGTTTTGTGAGGTCGAAGACTCCCGGTCATAGATAAACAATTGGACCTTGGCTCGCACCGCAGAGGCAAAAGTCAGTCCCCGTGTCTGACACTCACGCACGTCAAAGCCGGGTTTGGCCAGGTTGTATTCGAGATATTTCATCTCGACAAAACCGTTGTGCGAAACAATCGGGAAAGCCGCCTCAAACGCAGCTTGAAGCCCCTCCCTGGTTCGCTTCTTCGGGGGCACGTCGGCCTGCAAAAAGGCCGTATAGGCATCCTTTTGCATTTGCAACAGATAAGGTATTTTGAGCACGCTGTCGCGGCTGCCAAAATTTTTGCGAATCCGCTTGCGTTCAGTGTATGTGTAAGCCATGAGATCTCCGGGCAAAGACTAAGGAATCCTGGGGGTGTCATTTCTTGGTGATTGGCCACTACCAATCTTGGCGGACGGCGGCACATTGCGTGCTGCCCGAACCAAGGCATCTTCTGCAGTCGGGGTCAGAAGACACTGAAAAACAGCCATTACGCCTGCTTTTCAGTGCGCTCTTGAAAGCGCCAAAGGCTGGGAGCTCTTTTGGAGCTCCCAGCCCTTTGGAGGCTCAATTATTTGAGTTCGGCCTTGGCGCCAGCGTCCAGCAGCTTCTTCAGAGCGGCTTCGGCGTCAGCCTTGGAAATGCCTTCCTTGACGTTCTTCGGAGCGCCATCCACCAGATCCTTGGCTTCTTTGAGGCCAAGACCGGTGATTTCTCGCACCGCCTTGATGACGGAGACCTTGGCCGCACCAGCTTCAAGCAGGACGACGTTGAACTCGGTCTTCTCTTCAGCCACAGCGACAGCAGCGCCACCGCCAGCAGCCGGTGCCGACATCGCGGCAGCGCTAACACCAAATTTCTCTTCGATGGCTTTCACCAGGTCGTTGAGTTCCATGACCGTCATGCTGTCGAGCGCGGTCAAAAATGCGTCTTTATCGAATGCCATTTTTATTTCCTAACAATATTGGTTTCTACATGCCGCAGGCTATCAAGCCGCAACTGCCTCAGCGGAGACTTCTTCTGCAACTGCACCAGCGCCTTTTTTCTCCGCGATCGCCGCCAGCACACGTGCTATGCGCGAAATCGGGGATTGCATCAAGCCCAGCAACTGTGCCAACAACACTTCCTTGGAAGGAATGCTTGCCAGTTGTTTCACGCCGTTCACGTCCAGAGCTTTCCCGCCATAGGCACCACCGCGAATCACCAGTTTGTCGTTGGTTTTCGCGAAGTCGGCCACCACTCGCGCGGCAGCCACTGCATCATTGGAAAAGCCATAGATCAGCGGTCCGGTCATCAGGTCGGATACGACTTCAAAGCCGCTACCGGTCACAGCACGGCGCGCCAAGGTGTTTTTCAACACACTCAGACTCACGCCATTGCTGCGCGCGGTGGCGCGCAATTTGGTCATATCAGCGACCGTGATGCCACGGTATTCCGCGATCACGAGCGTTTGAGCTTTTGCGGCGAGGCCAGTCACATCACTGATGACCGCTTCTTTCTCACTGCGATTAAGACTCAAGGTTTACTCCTTCAAAATGTGTCTGTCAGCTCAATGCCTTCAAACACGCCACAATGCAGCGACCAACTGTTTCAGAAAACGTATTTCATCTGCAGCGGGATCGCCATCTGCGTTGGCTCAAGGCCTGGGACCGACCCATTGCCCATTGATTAAGTGCCAACCAGCAGGGCTGGCACGCCAACGGTCTTGGATGACCTGCCGACACCTTGCGGCATCAACAGCCCACCACATCGGAGCGCTCTTGCAAGCGACCCAAATTCTGGTCCTTAAGCGCTGACGGTCTGGATGTCCACCCGGACCCCCACGCCCATCGTGCTCGAAACCGCCATCTTCTTCAAATAAACGCCCTTGCTGGCAGCGGGCTTGGCCTTGGTCAAGGCATCCACCAGCGCCACCAGATTGCCTTGCAGCTTGTCTGCATCAAACGATCGACGGCCTATCGTTGAGTGAACAATGCCGGCCTTGTCAACCCGGAACTGCACTTGACCGGCCTTGGCGTTCTTCACAGCGGTTGCCACATCGGGCGTCACGGTGCCCACCTTGGGGTTGGGCATCAAACCGCGCGGGCCCAGAATCTGGCCCAGCGTGCCAACGACACGCATCGCATCAGGCGCTGCAATCACGACGTCAAAGGGCATATCACCGGCCTTGATCCTGGCCGCCAGGTCATCCATGCCGACAATGTCAGCACCAGCCGCCCTGGCTTCTTCCGCCTTGGCACCCTGGGCAAACACCGCCACGCGCTTGGTTTTACCGCTGCCATTGGGCAGCACGACAGCACCGCGCACCACTTGATCCGATTTCTTGGCGTCGATACCGAGCTGCACCGCCACATCGATCGACTCATCGAATTTGGCGGTAGCACAATCTTTGACGATGCCCAGAGCGTCCGCCAAGGGGTACAGTTTGTTGCTATCCACCTTGCCTTGGAAGGACTTTTGTTTTTTGGTCAATTGGGTCATTTACACGCCCTCCACATTCACGCCCATTGAACGGGCGGAGCCGGCAATAGTGCGGACCGCTGCGTCCATATCGGCAGCAGTCAGGTCTTTCATCTTGGTCTTGGCAATTTCTTCGAGCTGGGCCCGCGTCACCTTGCCAACCTTGAGCGATTGCGGTGTCGCCGATCCCTTGTCAATCTTGGCCGCCTTCTTGATAAGAATCGAAGACGGGGGTGATTTGATAATAAAGGTGAAGCTCTTGTCTGCAAACGCAGTGATCACTACCGGCAGCGGCAAACCCGGCTCAATACCCTGGGTCTGGGCATTGAATGCCTTGCAGAACTCCATGATGTTCAAGCCGCGCTGACCCAGGGCTGGACCGATCGGTGGCGACGGATTGGCTTTGCCTGCTGGCACTTGCAGCTTGACAAAACCGACAATTTTTTTTGCCATTCTTTTCTCCTTGCGGGTCATAACGCCCGAGCCTTGCTATCAAATTTGCAGGCCCGAGCTCCCCGGGGTTAACGACTCACTATCTACATTCGCACCGAGTCGGAAAATGCGAACTCTTGATCAGTTGAGGACAGGGCAAATTTGCTGCGCAAATCTTGGTCCGTCCCGCAATATCTCAGGTTTTTTCAATCTGTGAAAACTCAAGTTCAACCGGGGTCGATCGACCAAAGATCGTGACCGCCACGCGAACCTTGCTCTTTTCGTAATTGACATCCTCCACCGTCCCATTGAAATCGGTAAACGGTCCGTCTTTTACGCGCACAAACTCACCCACCACAAATTCAACTTTGTGCCGCGGCTTTTCGGTGCCTTCCTGCATCTGGTTGACAATCTTCAGAACCTCGGCCTCCGAAATCGGAGACGGGCGAGTCTTGGCACCGCCCACGAAACCGGTCACCTTGTTGGTGTGTTTGATCAGGTGCCAGGTATCATCGTCCATGACCATTTCTACCAGAACATAGCCCGGAAAGAACTTGCGTTCGGTGGTCTTCTTCTGGCCATTCTTGATCTCAACCACTTCCTCCATGGGAACCAGAATGCGACCGAATTTATTTTGCATGCCAGAGCGCGCGATGCGCTCAATGATGTTGCGTTCAACGGCCTTTTCCATACCCGAATAAGCATGCACCACATACCAACGAAGATCAGGATTAACCGGCGCCGTGGCCAGAACTTGCGCCGCCACCGGGGTCTCGGTTGATGGGGTTTCTACAACATCATTCATTATTTTTTCCACCCCAGAATCAAGTCTAAAAACAGCCACTCGAGCGTCTTGTCAGTCAACCAGAGGAACATGGCCATCAGCAGCGCAAAACCGAATACGTAGGCCGTCATCTGTATCGCCTCTTTGCGCGACGGCCAGACCACCTTTTTTACTTCACGCCAGGCATCCCGGCCAAATGCGTACAGCGCTTTGCCCGGCTCGGAGGTGAAAAACACCACAATCGCCACCGCCAGGCCCAGTAGCAGGGCGCCCCACTGGGCCAGTTGTCCCTGTTTGCCCAGAACATAGTAGGCCGCCAATGCGGCAACAACCAACGCCGCGGCCGCACCAAGCTTGGCCTTATCGACGCCGGTACTGACAGTTTCAACTTGTGGGGTGGCCATTTTTCTCTATCTCGCGCTTATTTCTATGTCAAATCAAATTCAGCCGTCTTGAGACGCTGAAGCCCGCTATATTCATAGCAGGCTTGGGATCCACCTTTTCTACATCTTCAGGTGGCAGGGGCGGAAGGAATCGAACCATCAACCTTCGGTTTTGGAGACCGACGCTCTGCCAATTGAGCTACGCCCCTATCTAGTCAGTTGGGTGCAGGGCTGGTTACGCTCGCGCGTAGCTGCGGTCTGTCCCGAAATTTTCATCAATTACGCTATGACCTTGGCCACCACTCCGGCACCCACGGTCCTGCCACCTTCACGGATGGCGAAACGCAGACCTTCTTCCATGGCGATCGGGTTGATCAGCTTCACG
>JADGRK010000259.1 GCA_017880985.1 Rhodoferax sp.
CAGCACCAGCACCAGCACCAGCACCAGCACCAGCACCAGCACCAGCACCAGCACCAGCACCAGCACCAGCACCAGCACCAGCACCAGCACCAGCACCAGTCCTTTCCGCCGCGCCTGCACCGACTTCGGCACCGGCCCGGCCAACCGCCATTACACCGGAGGAACGGGCACCCGCAGCGCAGCAGCCAACGGGACCCAGCGGCACCCAAGCGGCGCCAGCCGCTGCCAAGCCACCGTTGACGATGTATCCCGGCATGTATAACCCGTCGCGTGGACGCAGTCTGGCCGAGTTGGCCAACGAGCAGCTTAATGGCGGCCAGCGGCGTGACCGCTATGCAGAAGGTGTCGCCGGCGCCGCCAAGCCCGACTGCCTTGGCCCGAACGCCGGGGGCAGTTTGTTTGGCCTGATCACCATTCCGATCGCGGCTGCCCGCGACAAGTGCAAATAGCACCTCACACTTTTCAGGAAACCCAGGAAATCATCATGTTCAAACGATTTTTCTTCACGCGACGCACGCCACTCTGGCTGCTCTCTTTGACGCTGGCACTCGGCGCCGCGGGCCTGGTGCAGGCGCAGCCAGGCACGGCGCCCACGGCGCTCAGTGGCGCTGCCGCGAGCGCCGCACCAATGGCTTCTGCGGTCGCCGCCGTGCCCAACCTGGGCGCCTCTGCGATCACGCCGCCAAGCTTTGACGCCGTGGCCAACCCCTACGGCATGCGCGCGGTGTGGGCGCAGGGCGACCTGGTGGCCAGAACGACGCTGCTGGTGCTGGCCGTGATGTCTTTGCTGAGCTGGTACTTCATCATCGCCAAGCTGCTGGAGCAGCGCCGTTTGAGCGCACAGGCGCTGGCGGCCAGGAAAGCTTTTACCAGCGCGGAGAGCCTGCAACAACGCGCCGCGGCACTGGACCAGGCGAGCCCGTTTCGCTTCATCGTGGATTCGGCGCTGGAGGCGGCACGCCGCTATTACAGTCTGGCCGGGCAGGTCGATATGAACAGCTGGCTCAGCCAGGACATCGTGCGCTCGGTGGCGACGCTGCAAATGCGCAGCCAGGCCGGTCTGTCGGTGCTGGCCACTGTCGGTTCCACGGCGCCATTTGTGGGTCTGTTCGGTACCGTTTGGGGCATTTACAACGCGCTGGTGACGATTGGCGTCTCAGGCCAGGCCTCGATTGACAAAGTGGCCGGGCCAGTGGGTGAGGCCTTGATCATGACGGCCTTGGGTCTGGCGGTGGCGGTGCCCGCCGTGCTGGGCTACAACTGGCTGGTCCGGCGCAACCGGGTGACGCTGCACGCGGTCAAGGGTTTTGGCTCCGAGCTGCACACCCTGCTGCTGGTGGAAATCGACAAGAGCCAGCGCGCCGCTGCCGCCAACCAGCCGGTCTGAGCCATGGCCATCACCTACAAGGAGGCGGGCGATGACGATGACGTCGTGCTGTCCGAGATCAACACCACGCCGCTGGTGGATGTGATGCTGGTGCTGCTGATCATTTTTCTGATCACCATTCCCGTCATCAATACTTCAGTCGCCGTGCGTTTGCCACGCGAAACCAACCAGCTGCAGCAAAGCCAGCCGGAGACCATTGTGATCTCGGTTGATGCCCGTGGCGGCACCTACTGGTTTGACGCCCGCCTGGCCGACCCGCAAAGCCTGCAAGACAAGCTCAGGCAAATTGCCACGCAAACCCCGAAGCCCGAGGTTCATATCCGGGGCGATGCCCGCTCCAATTATGAGGCTGTGGCCCGGGTACTGTATGCCTGCCAGCAGGCGGGCATCACGCGCATTGGCTTTGTGACCGAGCCTCATGAAAATTTGCGGGACAGACCGCAGTGACGCGAAGCGCACAAGCTCTGTCCTCAACTGATTAAAAATGATTGACTTTGACGAAGCGCTGGACCCGACAGACCTCGATGTCGCGTCGGGCATGAACATCACGCCACTGATTGACGTGTTGCTGGTGCTGCTGGTGATGCTCATCATCACCATTCCGATCCAGTTGCATTCGGTCAACATGGAAATGCCCGCGGGAATGCCGCCGACCATGACGACCGAACCGCTGGTGGTGAAGATCGAGGTGAGCGCCCAGAATCAACTGCTGTGGAACGGCGAGCCGCTGGCTGGTCGCGCCATGCTGTACCAGCGACTGCAAGCCGCAGCCCAACTGAGCGAGCAACCCGAGATCCACATCCTGCCGGATCGCAGTGCCAAGTACGACAGCGTGGTGGCGGTGCTCACCGCGTCGCAGCAGATGGGTCTGCAAAAAATTGGCGTGGTGGGTCTGGACCAGTACGCCCGTTAAAGCGAATACGGTTCGTTCACCGTTCGGGCTGAGCCTGTCGAAGCCTTTCAGCCGTTCGACTGGTTCAGGGCGAACGGACTTAGCCCGTCTGCTGCCAGCCGCAGCACCCGATCCGCCTTTGTCGCCGCCGCCTGCGAATGGGTTACCAGCACCAGCGCGGCGTGGTGCTGGCGGGTCTGTTCGATCAGCGCGTCGATCACCAGCGCTGCGGTCGTGGGGTCAAGGTTGCCGGTGGGCTCGTCGGCCAGCAGCAGCGTGGGGCGGTGAATCAAGGCCCGCGCAATCGCCACCCGCTGCAATTGACCGCCACTGAGCTGCTGCGGCAGGCGCTGGCCCAGTCCGGCCAAGCCAACCGCCTCCAACATGGCCTGCACCCGCGCATCGTCGTGCTGGCCCAACAGCAGCAAGGGCAGTGCCACGTTTTGCGCTACGTCCAGGTGCGGCAAGACATGAAAGGCCTGAAACACAAAGCCAATTTTTTCGCGCCGCAAGCGCGCCAGACGGTCGTCATCCAATCGTCCCAGATCAAGACCGTCAAGCACGACCGAGCCGCTGTCCCAGCTATCGAGCCCGGCCATGCAGTTGAGCAGAGTGGATTTGCCGACACCTGATTCACCCACAATGGCAACAAACTCCCCGTCTGCGACGGTCAGTGAGACCTTGCTGAACACCGGCACTTCGCCGTAGTGTTTGCTCAAATCAGTGATCACCAGGCTCATGCGCGGCCTTCGACAAAATCCCGCGCCAACGTCAGCACCTGATCCAGCGCACCGGGCGCATCGCAGATCACCACCCGGCGCTGCGGCATGGCGCGCAGCCAGGTGATCTGGCGCTTGGCGAGTTGGCGCGTGGCGATGATGCCTTTGTCGCGCAGCTCGCTCATTGGCCACAGCCGGTCCAGTGCTTCCCATGCCTGGCGGTAGCCGACGCAGCGCATGGCGGGCAAGTCGGCACGCAGGTCACCGCGCGCGCGCAGAGTTTTGACCTCTTCCAGAAAACCACCCGACAGCATGGCGTCAAAGCGTTCGGCAATGCGCTGGTGCAGCCAGGCGCGATTCAGTGGTTCAAGCGAAATCAGCAGCACGTCATCTGCTACAGATTTATTGTCATTCAGGCTTCTGGCCCCCGTCGAACCTGCGTGAGGAGCTACTGGCTTTATAGTGTGAAAGCTTGACAGCGGCTGCCCTGAAATTCTGAAAACCTCCAGCGCCCGGGCAATCCGTTGCGAATCCGCCGGGTGCAGACGTGCCGCCGTGACCGGATCGATCTGCGCCAGGTCAGCGTGCAGCGCCGGCCAACCTTTGGTCTGCGCCTCAACCTCAAGCGCCGCGCGAATCACCGGGTCGGCTTTGGGCATGTCATCCAGGCCATCAAACAGCGCCTTGAAATAGAGCAGGGTGCCGCCCACCAACAAAGGCAGTTTGCCGCGCGCCGTGATGTCGGCGATCAGGGCGCGTGCGTCGCTCACAAACTCGGCAGCGCTATAAGGTTGCAGCGGGTCGCGGATGTTGATCAGGTGGTGCGGCACAGCAGCCAACTCGTCGGCCGTCGGCTTGGCGGTGCCAATGTCCATGCCGCGATAGACCAGCGCCGAATCGACGCTGATGATCTCCAGCTCGTGTTGGTGCGCAATGGCCAGCGCAGCGGCGGTTTTGCCGCAAGCGGTTGGCCCGGCCAGTGCGATATAGGCCCCGGTGCGTTTCTCGCTGCCGCTCGTCCCGGGGCTTGCCACTTTGTGTGCTGCGCTGCCGCCCGAGGGGGCTGTTTCACCTTGGGGCGGCCGAGCGGTGAAACTGGCCCGCACAGATGATTGGTTATCAACATTAGTGTTCACCGGGCGCTCCATGTCTCTGCACCACGGTCCAGGCGGTCAGCGCAATCAATACGCTCCAGAACCAGATGCCCAAAGTCAGTGGGGCTACGCTGCTATTCATATGCCGCCCCAGCCAGCTGCCCACGGCGAAGGCTGTTGCCATCATCAAAAAGCCATTCAGTGCCGAGGCTGCGCCCGCAGCTTGTGGAAATGGCCCAACGGCACCGCTCTGGCTGCACGGCTGATGGACACCGTG
>JADGRK010000260.1 GCA_017880985.1 Rhodoferax sp.
CCAGTTGACCGACGTGGAAGCCGCCTTTCGGATCCAGAAGAGCGACCTCAGGATCCGGCCGATCTGGCACCAGAAGCAGGAACGGGTTGCGGCGCACATCCTGGTGTGCTTTCTGGCTTACGTCCTGTGGAAGACGTTGGGCCAGATGTGCAGGGCAGCTGGGCTTGGGGATGAACCGAGGAAGGTGATCGACGAGTTGAGTGGCATCAAGATGGTGGACGTGGTGATGCCTACCAGGAGCGGTGTCGACTTGCGCCGACGGTGCATCTCGCAGCCGACGAAGGCGCAGGCGATCCTGCTGGACAGGCTCAAGCTACGGCTGCCTGCACGGGCGGACATGCAGAATGTGTAGTGTAGAAATCCCGAGCGATGACCGCCCGATTCGGCCCAGAACCGCCCCCAAACGGCCCCAGAGTGGCCATCTGCTGTGTCGATCGCCATCTGCTGGCGATAGTCGGTTGCATCGACGACGGCGAGTACCGTCCCCTTGCGCACCCACTGGCCCTCATTGAACGGAAGATCGACGATGCGCGATTGCACGGTCTTGAAGCTCAGTACGCTCTCATGCGCTTCGATGTTGCCGGAAAGGAGCAAGGCATTGGCGCCGCCGGCGGTGCGCCAGAACGCCAACTGCGGCGTGCGAAGCGCCGCCACGATCACTACGGCAACTACGGCCAGCACGGCGACAACCGCCAGGATAATCCGGTTCCTTGAAATCATAGTTAAATGGATCGCAGCATTTAACGCCAAGCAACGATGATCGGCTCGTTGCGTGCGCTGGGCAGCGTTTGGCTGCGGGGCTTGCCAACGATGATCGGCGCGACGGCAGTCGTCTCCGGCGGAATGCCGAGTTCGAGCTTCACGTCAGGCAGGTTGAGTGCTAACGCCGCCGAACCGATGACGCAAGTCCCCAAGCCCATCGCGTGCGCCGCCAGCATCAGGTTCTGCGCTGCCAGCCAGCAATCCGCCAGCGCGAAGTGCCCCGCGATCTTGGTGCAAATGATGACCAAGGTTCGTGCATCGTAGAAGACGTTGAAGCCGGTTTGGGAAAAGATGTCCAGGCCGCCCCGATGCGGGTGCAGACGCGCGGCGTCGGCAGAAATAAGCTCCTTGGCGCGATCCGACAGGCGTTTGAGCACGTCAGCATCCTGAATGATGACGAATTGCCACGGCTCGCCGTGCATCGCTGTTGGTGCCCGCACCGCCGCCGCCAGGACGGTACTCAACGTTAGGTGGTCAATTTGCTCGGGGGCGTAGGCGCGAACCGAACAGCGCCCGTAGATGGCGTCCCTGACGGTCATCGTGTCAATTGATTCGGTCATGACCGACTCCCTTTTGGTGTCAACCTGTTGCTGCTAAAAATGAAAAAGCCGGGAGCATGTTTCGCATGCCTTCAATTTATCTCCGCGCTGGGATGGCGGGTTGATAGAAATCAACGAATACATGCATTCCGTCAGTGGGATCGCCGCAGTAGCCGCCAGGCAAATTTCCTCGTTCATACATGTAGGCACGAGACCAAGGGGTAGGATTAAGTTGTTCGCTCGTGCCTTCCTTGCAGGCCAGCACCTGATACAGCGACACCCAGTTCTGCGCAAACGCGTGGGCGCAACCCGCGAGGTAAATTCGCCAGACGCGAAACGTGGTTTCATCCACCATGCTGCGGATTGCGTCACTCTGACTTTCGTAGTTCTCTGACCATAAGGCCAGCGTCCTGGCGTAATGGCGACGCAGACATTCCACGTCGAGCGCTTCCAGCCCGGCGGTCTGCATGTCTTTAAGTGCCAGGCTGATATGTGGCAGCTCGCCGTCCGGGAACACGTATTTGTCAATGAACTTGGCAGCACCCAAGGGGGCTGCCCCGCTGCCCGGATCTGTGGAAGTGATGCCGTGGTTCAGTACCAAGCCGCCGTCCCTGAGCAAGGAGTGGATTTTGGCGAAATAGGACGGCAAGTGGTTCAGCCCTACGTGCTCAAACATGCCGATCGAGGTGATCTTGTCAAACAAACCGTCACCCCCCTCAATATCGCGGTAGTCCTGTAACCGAATCTCTACCTGCCCCGCCAACCCGGCCTGCGCGACGCGCGTGCGCGCCAGTTCATACTGCCTTTTTGACAACGTGACACCCACCGCACGCGCTCCGTACTTTTGCGCCGCCCGAATCACCAGTGCGCCCCAGCCGCATCCGATATCGAGCAGCCGCTCACCCGGCTTGAGCATGATCTTGGTCAGAACGTGGTCAAGCTTGGCGCACTGTGCTTTGTCCAGGGTTTCGGTGCTGGTCGGAAAGTAGGCACAGGAGTAGACCATCGCCTCATCCAGCCATAAGCGATAGAAGTCATTGGAGACATCGTAATGGTGTTCAATCGCATGCGCGTCTTTGGCCCGGTCATGACGTACCGCGCTGAAAAGCCGCCCAAACCTGCCGCGCATGGGCACGCCCATCAATGCCAGCTTTGAAGCAGCATCCACAATATCCTGAGCCCGCCCCTCGACATCAAAATGGCCATTGACGTAACCTTCAGCAAGATTGTCCAGGCTGGGGGGCAAAAAATATCTTAGCGACCCTGGCCCAGAGAGACGCACTGTGACCCGGGGATCGGTTCCCAGATCATGTTGTGAGCCGTTCCAAAAGGCCAGACGCAGGGGAATATCAGACCGGGAATGCAATCCAGCCAAAAAACTGGTCAGCAAGTTATGCTCGGGCATTACCGGGCTTGCGATGGACTCCATCAACCCAGCTCCACCGGCACGAAGATGCGGTCTCCATCGCGCAGGATCAGCAGTGCCACGCTCTTGGGCTTCTGCTCCATCACGCTGCGCACCTGATCGACCGACTTGAGCGGCACGCCATTGATGGCCAGCAGGACATCACCCGGCATCAACCCGGCGCGCGCCGCCGATCCGGCGACGCCTTCGATCAGAAGTCCGCCTGACAGATGAGCCTTGGCCCGTTCCTCGGGCGTCAGCGGGCGCAAAGAGAGGTCGAGCTGCCCTGGCTGCACTTCGGAATCGCGCTGGGCCTGCGCGGCGGCACCGTCCTCGGCACGACCGAGTTTGACCACGACCTCACGCGCGCCTTTGTCGCGCCAGACTTTGAGCCGCACCGTCTCGCCGGGCGTTGCCAGGCTGATGCGGCTGCTCAGATCGCCTGAGCGGACGATCGGCTCGCCATTGACCTCGGTGACCACATCGCCCGGTATCAGGCCGGCACTGGCCGCAGCGCTGTCTGGCGCCACGTTGGCAATCAATGCGCCGTCCGGCCGACTCAAGCCGAAGGACTCGGCCAGGGTCTGGTTCAAGTCCTGCACCGTGACTCCCAACCGGGCATGCGAGGCGCGGCCGGTGGCGACGATCTGGTCCTTGACCTTCAGTGCCACATTGATGGGGATGGCAAACGACAGGCCCTGAAAGCCCCCGGACTGCGAGTAGATCTGGGCGTTGATGCCGACCACGGCACCTGTGCTGTCAAACAGCGGACCGCCCGAATTGCCAGGGTTCACCGCCGCGTCGGTCTGAATGAAAGGCACTGAGGTACCGCCTGGCAGTGAGCGACCCTTGGCGCTCACAATGCCCTGCGTGGCCGTCTGCTCGAAGCCGAATGGCGAGCCAATGGCCAGCACCGGGTCACCGACCTGCAATTGTTGGGCGTCGCCCAGACGCACCACCGGGAGATTCCTGGCGTCGATGCGCAGCACCGCAATATCGGTCGCGGGGTCAGCTCCGAGTACCTTGGCTTTGAGTTCGCGGCGGTCACTCGGTTTGACGATCACCTCCTTGGCCTCGCGCACGACGTGCGCGTTGGTCAGGATCAAGCCGTCGCTGCTGACGATGAAACCCGACCCTTGACTGCGAAACGGCATGCTGCCGCCCTGCCCCTGACCGGGCAGACGCAACCGAAAGCCGGGCAAACCGCGGAAAAACTGGAAGAACGGATCGTTCAGGTCCAGCGCGAATTCATCTGGCCCGGCTTTGTGCAGGCCAGCCACTGTGACACCTACCACAGCCGGTCCCGCCTGCTGCACGATGGCACGGTAGCTGGGTGTGGCACCAGCGGGAAGCGTGGGCACCGGGGCCGGCGTCGTGGCGCTGGTAGCCGGGGTCGCAGGGCTTGATGCCGCCGGAGTGTCCCTGGTGAACCAAGTTGATGGCCAGAGACTGAAAGCGGCGGAAGTTGCGGCCACGACCAAGCCAGCAGTGATCAACGCCAGAATCAGTGTCTTCCGTGTCATGGTTTGTCCTCCTGGAAGGTGTTGCGCAACGCCAGAGTTTTGAGACCGAATGCTAGGACGACCCAATGCGGCCGGCTTGAGAATTCTCAAGCGCACATCGTTTGACACGCGTAGTCTCACGACTTCAAACGGCATT
>JADGRK010000261.1 GCA_017880985.1 Rhodoferax sp.
AGCCAGTGCCAGACCCGCCAGACGCACACCCCACTCGCCAGCGCCATTACCCTGCAACCGCAGCCACCGCCAGGGGCCCGCCATCATGGACACGCTGGTACCCAACGCAAACAAGGCCATGATCGCAGCGCCTTCCAGAGCGTTGCCGGTCAAAGCAGCGACCAACAGGGCCGAGTAAAGTAGACCGCAAGGCAAAAACGTCCAAAGCACGCCGATGACCAGCGGTGCGCCCCGGCCCCGCCCTGCCGCCAGTGAGCGCGCGCCGGACCAGATTTTTCTGCCCACCTGCTCCAGCCAGACCGGTTGCTGTGCATTCCAAAGCAACAGCATGCCAATGGCAAAGGTCGCCACATGAAAAAATGTCCATACTGGGCGCAGTGCTGCTGACTGGACCGTCAACCAGCCCAAACCCTGCATCGAGGCCGCAGCCAAGGCACCCAACGCGGAGTAGCCCAACACCCGCCCGGCCTGGAAGCGCCACATGGCCGCATTTTTACGGCGACCTGCAGCGTGCCCAATTCCGGCGCAGGCAGCACCACACATGGCGATGCAGTGTGGCCCGCCAGCCAAACCCATCAGCAATGCTGTGACAGCCAGGGATGTCTGCACGCGCAGAAGAATCAGATGATCTTGGAAAACTTGGCGCGCGTGCGGTCAGTCTGCAAATAGCGATCAAACACCATGGCCACGGCACGAACAAAAAACCAGCCCATGTCGGTGACCTGTATGCCGCTGTCATCGACCTTGACCATGCCCTGATCCGCCAATTTTTTCAGGGCTTCCATTTCAGACGCAAAATACTTGCGGAACTCCACCAGATACCCCAGTTCAATCGACTCAAACGAAACCTGACCCTGGCACATCAGGGCCATGATGACAGCGCGACGCAGCAGGTCGTCGCGCGACAACGCCAGCCCACGCACCACCGGGAAATGCCCCTGGTCCAGAAAATCGTAATACTCTTCCAGCGTCTTGGCGTTCTGACTGTAGGTGGCACCAATCCGGCCAATGGAAGAAACGCCCAAGCCGATCAAATCACAATCAGGCTGGGTGCTGTAACCCTGAAAATTGCGATGCAGGCGACCTTGCCGCTTGGCAATCGCCAGCGTATCGGTCGGCAACGCAAAGTGATCCATCCCGACATAGACATAGCCCGCCGCAATGAAAGCAGCCATGGAACGCGCCAGCATCGCAACTTTAGCTCCACCACTGGGTATCTCCACAGTGGGAATCCTGCGTTGGGGCTTGAAACGCTCCGGCAAATGGGCATAGGCATACAAGGCGATACGCTCCGGGCGCATTTCGATCACCTGCGCCACCGTCCGAGCGAAAGATTCCGGACTTTGTTTGGGCAAACCGTAAATCAAATCGGCGTTGATCGAATCAAAACCGCGCTCGCGGGCTGCTGCCACCAGAGCGAAAACCTGCTCGGCGGGCTGCACACGGTGCACCGATTTTTGAACCTCAGGGTCAAAGTCCTGCACGCCAAAACTCAACCGGTTAAATCCCAGTTCGGCCAGCGTATCAAGACGTGAGGCATCAATGGTGCGCGGATCAACCTCAATGGAATACTCCCCACCGGGTGCCAAGTTGAAGCTGCGCCGCAACATGCCCATGAGTTCGCGCAGCTCGTCGTCAGACAAAAAAGTGGGGGATCCGCCGCCCAGATGCAATTGCGTGACGGTTTGACCAGCACCCAACTGCGCTGTATGCAAATCAACTTCGCGACTCAGATAACGCAAATAAGGTGCGCCCCGATCATGATGCTTGGTAATGATTTTGTTGCAGGCGCAGTAATAACAAAGCGATTCACAAAAGGGAATGTGAACGTAGAGCGACAAGGGCAGCGTCATGGCCGCTGCCCCAGTGCGCCGTTGTTTCAATGCCCGGATGTAATCTTCTTCTGAAAAAGCCTCGACAAAACGGTCTGCCGTCGGGTAGGAGGTATAACGCGGACCCGATACGTCAAACCGGTGTATCAATTCTTCGGAAATCGGTTCAGCAACAACTGCACTCATAAATACTCCTTGTCAATCATGACAAATATGCCTCAAAAATTGAAATGACTTCTTGACCTGGTGTGGATGATAAGGAAGTCTATGGCGTAAAAAATTGACCCACGTCAGGACTGGTCACTGATTAGTGTCAAAATAACACCAATGAATCCTCAAACCATCAAAGTCGCATGCTCCAACTGTAACTTGCGGGAACTCTGCATGCCCATGGGTCTGAGTCAGGAGGAGCTTAATCGCATTGATGAGGTGATCGGGACTCGGCGCAAAATCAAGCGCGGTGCGACCCTCTTCCGTAACGGAGAGAAATTTACCAGTCTGTATGCTATTCGCACCGGGTTTTTCAAGACCCGCATCGCATCGGAGGATGGTCGGGACCAAGTGACAGGGTTTCAGATGGCGGGTGAAGTCGTCGGGCTCGATGGCATTGTCAACGATCATCACTCCTGCGATGCAGTCGCGCTGGAAGACGCCGAGGTTTGTGTGATGCCATTTGACCGGATTGAAGAGATTTCCCGCGAAGTGAACGCCCTGCAACGCCACGTCCACAAAATCATGAGTCGTGAGATCGTCCGGGAACACGGCGTGATGCTACTGCTGGGCAGTATGCGGGCCGAAGAACGTCTTGCCACCTTCCTGCTCAATCTGGTTCAGCGCCTGCATGCGCGAGGTTTCTCGCAGTCAGAATTGGTACTGCGCATGACGCGTGAAGAAATTGGCAGCTTTCTGGGTCTAAAACTCGAAACCATCAGTCGGACCTTCTCAAGATTTGTTGAAGAAGGTATTGTGGAAGTCAAACAGCGCCATGTTCACATTGTCAATACCGAGGCCTTGCGGGACATCGTTAATCCGAAGAAGTCGAGTTAACAAGGCCCCCGCTTGGGGCAACCCTCCGGCCGGTCATTGGCGGGCAAGGGGCAGCGGTTGACTTCAAATGGTGACATCGCCAGCAAAGTCGTCAAGCCGCTGGACAGCATGGCGATACCCCAAAACATGAAAAAAGCCGCGGTATAGACGCCTTGGCGTGAAAACTCCAGGGGCTGTCCAAACCAGTGAATGTCTTGCGGATCAACCATCGCAAATACCAGCACCTCAAGAACACCCGCGACCAGAAAGGCGGGCCAGGCGATCCACATGATTCGTTGTGAAAGCATGGTTGCATGTTCTCCAGGTGAAAACTCGTTGGGCTCAGGGTTTGGTTGCCGGTATCACACCGGTTGCCGCATGGTTGCGCGCCTGCAGGGCTGGTGCCAGACTTGGGTTTTGCGCCGCATGACCCAAGGTCTGGTTGATTTCAGTTCCTTTGCGGTAATAGTCTTCGGTCACGATCTGGTCAGGCCGCGTCACGGCAAGGTAAAAAGTGATCATACTGGCTACCACCACGATGGCCGGACCGGCCACGATCAGCCAGACATGCCCAAACCTCCACCAGGGACCGGTTGAAGCAGGTGAGTCGTTTTGCATAAAATACCCCTAATTTGGCACCAAGAATACAGATTTCTCTGAATCATGGTCTTCCATATCCATCGAATAAATTCGAAATTTGATTTTGTGTGACCCTGGAGTCGCTGAGTCTGGCGGCAACTGCGTTCGCACTACCAGCCACCCAGCCTGAGCTGCGCCCACAGTCAATACATTCTCGGAGGTAACTTCGAGCCCCGGCAAGCCTGAAACCGTCACTTTGTAATGCTGCGTCGACTCGGTGGCGTTCATGACTTGCAGACGATACACGTTTTCTATCTTGCCGCCCTCCACCACTCGCGCCATGACTCCCCGGTCCCGTATCACATCCACTCTGAAAGGTTTGCGCAGGACCAGGCTGACCACCATCGCAATCACCATCACTCCCAAAATGGAGCTATAAACCAGCACCCGCGGGCGCAGCACGTGGCGCAAGGTCTGCGATTGGCTCCAATGCTGCTGCATGGCGTGCTCAGTGGTGTACTTGATCAGGCCGCGTGCATAACCCATCTTGTCCATCACCTCATCGCAGACATCGGCACAGGCACCACAACCGATGCACTCGTACTGCAGGCCCTTGCGAATATCAATGCCGGTGGGACAGACCTGTACGCACAGGCTGCAGTCAACGCAAGCGCCCAGGTTCAAGCTGGCAGGGTCGGCTTTGCGTGAGCGGGCACCACGCGGTTCACCGCGCTCGGTGTCATAGGTCACGATCAGAGTGTCTTTGTCGAACATGGCACTTTGAAAGCGTGCATATGGACACATGTGTTTACAGACCTGCTCACGCATGAAACCGGCGTTGCCGTAGGTGGCAAAGCCGTAGAAGAAGGTCCAGAATACTTCCCACGAGCCCATA
>JADGRK010000262.1 GCA_017880985.1 Rhodoferax sp.
AGTCCGGCCGCTGCGATGGCTTCCAGCCCGGTCGCCAGGGTGAGTTTGACTATCGCGCCACTGCGCCGGCGTTCTGCCGCTGGCAACAACGCGGGTGACGGCAGGATGGTCTTGTGTGGCTGATAGGGCTGCTGCCCGCCAAGGACCGCCTGACTGCTCGGCCAGTCGGTCAAACCGGGGCCGAGCAAGCCGATGCCTTCGATGTAGGCCGTGAGTGTCATGGCTTCGCCCGTCCAAAAATCAGGCTGCAATTGGTGCCGCCGAAGCCAAACGAATTGCTCAGCACGCGCGCCACCGGCTGCTGGCGATTTTCGAACAGATAGTCAAGATCCAGCGTCGGGTCGAGGTGCCCGATGTTCAGCCCAGCGGGCAGCAAGCCGTGGTGCAGCACCAGAGCGCAAATCACCGCCTCCAGGCAACGGGCAGCACCCAGGGTGTGGCCGGTTGCACCTTTGGTGGAACTGCACGGCGTGCCCGAGCCGAACAGGGCTGCAACGGCTTTTCCCTCGACCGCATCGTTGCTTGGGGTCGCGGTGCCGTGCAGGTTGATGTAGTCAATTCCGGTTGGCTGCAAACCCGCCATTTTCAAAGCATCCTGCATCGCCATGCGCGCCCCCAGGCCGTCCGGATGCGGTGATGACATGTGATAGGCATCGCTGGATTCGCCAATCCCGAGCAGCAGCACAGCATCGGCATCCAGCTGTTCCGGGCTGCGTTCCAGCAGCGCGAAGGCAGCCGCTTCACCAATCGAGAGGCCGTTGCGCTGTGCATCAAAGGGGCGACATCCGCGTTCGGACATCAGGCCGAGCGAGTTGAAGCCATACAGCGTCGTCAGACACAGCGAATCCACGCCGCCCACCACGGCCGCGTCGATCAGCCCTGCGGCGATCATGCGCCTTGCCGAACTGAACACCTTGGCGCTGGACGAACACGCCGACGACACCACCACCGCCGGACCAGTCAGGCCAAAATAATGGCGCGTGAAATCGGCAACGGAAAAAGTATTGTGCGTGGTGCGGTAAATGAAATCGGCGGGGAGTGCGCCAGTCACCGGGTCGCGGCGCCGGTAGGCCAGCTCGGTTTGCAGAATGCCCGATGTGCTGGTGCCGATAAATACGCCAATGCGCTGCCCCCCATACCTGGCGCTGGCCGCGCGCACCGCCTCGGCAAAGCCGTCCTGAGTCAAGCCCAGCAAGGCGAGCCGGTTGTTGCGGCAATCAAAGTCGGCCAGGTGCACAGGCAATTGCACCGCATCCACCCCGGCCACCTCGCCAATGAAAGTCACCAGATCCACCGTATCAAAGGCGCACGGCGCCAGCCCGCTGCGACGCTGACGCAGCGCGGCGAGAGTCTGGTCGAGGCCGCGACCGATACTGCTGGTCGCAGTGAAATGGGAGAGATGGAGCGGGTTCAAGGAAAAGTGGGCCGACGTAAGTAAAAGATCAGTTTAGCAAGTTCCGGTCTTTGGTTTGAATCAAATCGATGGGTTGCGGGTTTCATCGATCAGGCCCACGCGATGTCGCAATGACAGATAGGCCGCCAACAGCCCCAGCACCAGACCGGCCAACACATCCACCGCCACATGCTGGCGGGTAGCCATGGCGGAATAGACGATGCCGATACACCACGCCCCATTGAAGCTGAGTAGCCACAGCGGCGCGCCAAAGCGGCGCAGCAAGTGATGCAGCCAGATACCCGAAAAAATGGCAGTGGCGACATGCAGCGAAGGGCAGGCATTGCCCGAGGCATCCACGTTTTTAAGGAAATTCACGTCGGGATACTGAGTCCAGTCGATATGGGCTGCGGGGACTACCGTCGGCCAGAAATAGAAGGCAACCAGCGCTGCCAGGCAGGTTCCGGCCATGGCCAAGCCATAGCCATACAGCTCGCGCCGCGTCGCCAGCAATGTTGGAGGCAGGGAAACATAGACCCACAGTGACAGGTACATGGGCAAGGCCAGAGGCTGAAAGCCGATCAGGTGATCCAGCAAGGTGATGGGCATCACCGTTGTCGGGTAGGCCGGGTCTTTGAGCAAATAGAAGTAAGCGCCGAAAAACAGGCTGATAAAAAGCATCGTTCCGATACTTTTGAGAACCATATGTCTGGGTATGACCGCTGCAGCTTGGCGGTACCAGGGCGTCTGCGGACTGTTCATGAAGAGGCTAGCCGCAAGGTGACAAAACGCAGATTGGCTGCTCTGGCTGCGGCCAGAACAGGGGGGAGCACTTCGAGAATAAGCGGGATGCCGCCTGGTGTGCGGGCAGCATTGCCATCATGCAACAGCAAAATGGCACCCGCCTGCAGACCGTGTAATAGTCTGTTTTTAACGCGCTCAGCGTCGCCGATCCGGGTGTCGAAACCGCGTGCTGACCAACTGGCAAGACACAGCCCCAAGCTGGCGAGCACCGGGTCGAGAAAAGGATTGCGCAAGCCGGCAGGGGCACGAAAGAACAGGGGACGCTGGCCGGTAATCGTGGTGAGCGTGTCCTGGGCGGCCTGCAATTCACGCCTGATGCCGGCGCGACCCATCAGTGAAAAATAATGGCGGTGATGCTGGCTGTGATTTTCCACGGCATGGCCACGGCTCACGATTTCGCGGCACAAATCGGGGTAACGCGCGGCTTTGTCGCCGATGCAGAAAAAGGTGGCCTGGGTCGCGTAACGATCCAGCAGATCGAGTACCTGCGGCGTGACGACGGGATCGGGGCCGTCGTCGATGGTCAGTGCGATTTCATTTCTGGCCGTGGCGGCGGCGGGCAGCCGCGTCCAGTTCGGTCCCAGCCAGTGGCTGCGCGGCCACAGCCCGAGCAGCATGAACAAAGCGTGATTGGCCAGCAGGGCACCGAGCGCCCAGCGCCACTGACCAGGTTCGATGATCACTGCGACCAAGGCCAGCAGATGCAGCAAGATGCTTGCGCGGACCAACAGCGTCGGTTGCCAGCCTGCACTACGCATGGGTTTTCCTGGCGAAAATCGCAGAAAAAATCAGCGCCAGGATGACGCCCGGTGCGACGGTGATGCCCATGGCCTGCAATATCGACACCTTGGAAAACGCCAGCAGGCCAAAACCGGCGACGGTCGTCAGGTTGGCAAACAGCATCGAAGCCAGCGTGCGGGGAGAAATGGGGTCGTCATCTCGGTCAAAAAACAGGGCGTAATTGGAACCCACCGCAACCACCAGCAGCAAGCCCACCAGATGCAGAATAATCAATTGCTGGCCAAACACGGCCAAACCCGCCGTGACGGTGATGACGGCGGCCGCCAGCGGCGCGATGATGCGCAACACGCGCATGGGCGAGCGAAGAACCCATAGCAGCAATCCGACAATGGCAAGCAGCCCACCTAGCGACAACAGGATGACTTCATGCAGATAGCCGGAATACAGGCTGTCGGACTCGGCTTTCATGTCCACAAACAGCACATTGGGTAAGCCGGTGGTGCTCAACGCAGCGCTGATTCGGCTGGCGTTGATGCCGACACCCTCAGGTGCGGTGAGCGGCAACAGGGCGCTCCAGTGGCGGTCTTGCCGGATCAGCAATGCATCCACCGCCATGGCCATCGAGGTCTGTTCCAGATCGGCCGCTTGCAACAAGGGCTGGCTGCGCGCGGCTGCGACATCGGCCAGAAACGGCGCAAACAGTTGCGCACGCGCCGGCAAACCCTGAACAGCCTGCGCCAGCCGCGTTTCCAGCTCGGCCGGGGAAGGCAGGCTGGCTTGCCGGGCGCGTTGCGTCGCGGTGCTGGGAAGATAACGACTGGGGCTCTCGAACCCGGCAAGTTCGCCTTGATCGACTTGCGTTTGCAGTATCGCGGAAACCCGTTCTGAAGAACTCAGTACGGCTTCCCGGCTCGCGCCGGACGCCACCACCAGATAACGCACATCAGGCGCACCCATGTCGGCGCGCAGGCTTGCATCCAGCGCCACATCGGCTTGCGATACCGGGCTCAATGAGGCTATCTTGTCATTCCACAAACTGCCGCGCTGCAGTGCCAGAATGGCACAGGCCGCCAGCAGCAGTATCGCCGCGGCCCAGCGCAGTTTGGCGGCGCGCTGCACCAGACCGGCCAGGACGATGCCGATCGCCGATACATCATGAATGCGAAAGTTCGTCGGCAGCAGATGAGGTAATACGAAGCGGGTCACCATTGCGGCGGCAATCAGACCGGCAATCGAATACAGGCCGAGTTGCGCCAGACCAGGAAAGCCGGACAGCAGCAGCGCAGCAAAGCCGAATATCGAGGTCAGCACACCGAGGCGGACGGTGGGCCAGAAGCGCTTGATCCAGTCCTGCTGGTCTGAACCGCCCTGTTCTGATTGCAC
>JADGRK010000263.1 GCA_017880985.1 Rhodoferax sp.
AACACACCGTTTCTGGTGCAGCTGTTCTTTTTCTTTTTTGCGCTGCCCGCTTTGGGCTTGCGCTGGTCGGCTCACACCGCCGCCCTGACCGCCATGGTGGTCAATCTGGGCGCCTACGCCACAGAAATCATCCGCGCCGGTATCGAATCCATTCCCAAAGGCCAGATTGAAGCGGGTCTGGCGCTCAACCTCAAGCGCCACGAAATATTCCGTTTTGTGATTTTGAAACCCGCGCTGCGTACCGTTTATCCGGCACTCACCAGCCAGTTCATTTTGCTGATGCTCAGCTCCAGTGTGGTGTCGGCCATTTCGGCCGACGACCTGACCTCGGTCGCGGCCAACCTGCAGTCGCAAACCTTTCGCAGCTTTGAGATTTACATCGTCGTGGCTGTTATCTACCTGGTGCTGGCGCTCACGTTTTCAGCGCTGTTCCGTGCCATTTACCGGCGTACCCTCAATTACCCGGCGGGTCGCTGATATGGCCCCCACGCTTGTCACCTCGTGTGCTGCGCTGCCCCCCGCGGGGGCTGTGCTTGCTTGGGGCGGCCCGGCGCGGCGCACGCCGGCCCCGACGCTCGGCACTTTGTGTCCTCGCTGCCCCCCAAGCCAGATTTGATGCGTACTTTTGGTTTCTCCGAATTCCTGTTCATTCTTGAGGCGGCCAAGTGGACCGTGGCGTTGTCAATGATCGCCTTCATTGGTGGCGCCATCGGCGGCCTGATCATTGCGCTCAGCCGCACTTCCGACAACCGTCTGCTGCGCCTGCTCTCTGGCGGCTTCATCCAGATTTTTCAGGGTACGCCGCTGTTGTTGCAGCTCTTTCTGGTGTTTTTTGGTGCACCGGTACTCGGCTTCGAAATCAACCCCTGGGTGGCCGCCGGTGTAGCGCTCATTCTGAACAGCAGCGCTTTTTTGGGCGAAATCTGGCGCGGGTGCATTGAGGCCGTCCCCAGCGGGCAATGGGAGGCAGCAATGGCACTGAACTTGCGCTATGTCTCACGCATGCGTTACGTGATCCTGCCGCAGGCTTTCAAAATCGCGCTGGCGCCCACAGTCGGCTATATGGTGCAAATCATCAAGGGCACCTCACTGGCCGCCATCATCGGCTTTGCCGAGGTCACGCGCTCGGGGCAGATTATCAATAATGCCACCTTCCAGCCGCTCATTGTCTTCAGTGTGGTCGCCGCCATCTATTTTGCGCTGTGCTGGCCTTTGTCCATAGTGGCCGCGCGCATGGAGCGTCAGCACGCAGCGGCGCTGGCGCGCTGAGCCGTTTTAGTTTTCCAACCCTGTCATTTTTTACCTCAACTTACGGAGATTCCACCATGATCAAGCATCTGCAACGCCGCGTATTCACAAGTACCGCTCTGGCCTTGGGTCTGGCCGCCACCCTGTCCGCGTGGGTCCCGTCGGCCGGCGCACAAACGGTCGCTGACATCAAGAAAAAGGGAGAACTGACCATCGGCATGCTGGTGGACTTTCCACCCTACGGCACCATGAACAGCAACAACCAGCCTGATGGCTACGATGCCGACGTCGCGCGCCTGCTGGCCAAAGACCTGGGGTTAAAGCTCAACCTGATGCCCGTCACTGGCCCAAACCGCATTCCCTTCCTGTTGACCAACAAGGTTGATCTGCTGGTGGCCTCGCTGGCAATCACCCCCGAGCGTGCCAAGCAGGTCCAATTCTCCAAGCCTTACGCAGCTGCCAGCATTGTTTTGTACGGCGACAAGAAAGCCAGCATCAAGGCGCCCGCCGACCTGAAAGGCAAACGCGTTGGTGTGGCACGCGCCAGTACCCAGGATGTGGCTTTGACCGCCATGGCTCCCGAGGGCACTGAAATTCGCCGCTTTGACGACGACGCATCGGCGATGCAGGCATTGATGTCGGGCCAAGTGGACGCCATCGGCTGCTCCACCACCGTGGCGGCGCAAATTGACAAGCGCGCGCCGGCCAACACCTTTGAAAACAAGTTCTTGCTGCGCCAGCAGGTGATGGGTATTGTCATGCGCCCCGGTCAAGCTGAACTGCTGAAGACGGTGGACGACTTTGTGGACCGGAATACAGCCAACGGCGAGCTCAACAAGCTGTACCGCAAGTGGCTGGAAACCGACCTGCCAAAAATGTAATAGACCTGGCCTCGTTGCTTACAACAGTGCTTTCATGACAGACACAATGCAATCCCCCGCCCCGAACGCCAGCGGTGCCGAGCCCATCATTCGCATTGAGGCGGTGAACAAATGGTTTGGTAAATTCCAGGTGCTGAGCAACATCAACCTGATGGTGGCGGCCGGGGAACGCATTGTGGTCTGCGGGCCTTCGGGCTCCGGCAAATCGACACTGATCCGCTGCATCAACCGGCTGGAGACCGTGCAGCAAGGTCGTATCGTGGTTGACGGTATCGAGCTGACTGACGGTGGCCGCAATGTGGATTCGGTGCGACAGGAAGTGGGCATGGTGTTCCAGCAGTTCAACCTGTTTCCACACATGACTATTTTGCAAAATTGCACGCTGGCACCGATGCGATCGCGCGGCTTGAACCGGGAACAGGCAGAAACCATTGCGATGAAGTACCTCAACCGGGTACGCATTCCAGAACAGGCACACAAATACCCGAGCCAACTGTCGGGCGGCCAGCAGCAGCGGGTGGCGATTGCCCGCGCCCTTTGCATGACGCCCAAGATCATGCTATTTGACGAACCCACTTCCGCGCTGGACCCGGAAATGGTGAAGGAAGTGCTGGACACCATGATCAGCCTGGCTGACGACGGCATGACCATGCTGTGCGTCACACACGAAATGGGTTTTGCCCGCAGCGTGGCCGACCGCGTGATTTTCATGGCCGACGGCCAGATCATCGAGCAGGCAGCACCGCAGCAGTTCTTCAGCAACCCGCAGCATGAAACGACCCGCAATTTTCTGGGGCAAATCCTGAACTCGCAGCATGCTCACTGAAGTTGGCGTCGCCGTCGTAGCCACGACAGCCCGTGCCGCTGCCGGCATGCAGTCGCCCACTGCTATCCTGATTTCGCTGTCTGCCTTTGGCGCGTCCGAAGTGCGGCGCCACGGACAACTGTGGTTCACCGAGCTCAGCTTTGAGGCCGGTGCCGATGGCGTTGAAGTGCGCAGCGAACTGCTGCTTGATGCCGCTTGCGAACTCCCGCTCATTGCACAAGCCGTGCGCGCTGCCGGCAAAAGCGTGGTCTATTCCAGTGCCGAGAACCTGTGGGCCGCTGACGGCACGCTGAATTTGCGCGCGCTGGAAAGCGCCCTGACTGCCGCCAAAACCCTGGGGGCACCCCGGCTGAAAATGGCGATCGGTGGCTTTGTTCCTGCCTCACACAGCACGCTTCTCCACCTACAGGACCGCCTGCGCTCGGATAAAACCGAGCTGCTGATCGAAAACGACCAGACCCCGACCGCCGGCACGCTGGCCGCGCTGCAGGACTTTTTTGACAGCGCCAATGCCCGGGGGCTTTTTCTGGGCATGACGTTTGACATGGGCAACTGGCACTGGACGGGAGAGTGTCCACTGCAAGCCGCCGCCGCGCTTACCTCCCAAGTGCGTTATGTGCACTGCAAAGGCGTGCAGCGCCAGCCGCAGCGCTGGGTGGCGGTGCCGCTGGCGGCATCCAGCGCACCCTGGCGCGCCGTGCTGCGTGGCCTGCCAGCCGATGTGCCCTGGGCCATTGAATACCCGCTGGCGGGGGATGACCTGCCTGCCGTGACGCGCCAGGAAATTGAGCAACTGCGCGCGGTGGCCGCCAGCATGGCAAACCGCCCCCGCATCCTTTCAGACAACAGCAAGCGAGCCACTTCATGACCAGCGCACTGGACGTTATTACTTTTGGCGAAGCCATGATGCTGCTGGTGGCAGACCGGCCCGGCCCGCTGGAGCAGGCCGAAGCTTTTCACAAGCGCACCGCGGGCGCCGAGACCAACGTGGCGATTGGCCTGGCGCGCCTGGGCCTCAAAGTAGGCTGGGCCAGCCGTTTGGGCACGGATTCGATGGGCCGTTATTTGCTGGCCGCCATGGCGAAGGAAGGCATTGACTGTTCGCACGTGGTCTGCGACCCAACTCAAAACACCGGCTTTCAGTTCAAGGGCAAGGTGACCGACGGCAGCGACCCACCGGTTGAATACCACCGCAAGGGCTCGGCGGCCAGCCACATGGGTGTAGCCGATATTGATGAAGCCTGGCTGCTCAGCGCCCGCCACCTGCATGCCACCGGCGTCTTTGCCGCCATCTCCACCAGCACGCTGCCCGCCGCCCGCAAAACCATGGACCTGATGCGCTGCGCTGGCCGCAG
>JADGRK010000264.1 GCA_017880985.1 Rhodoferax sp.
GAGCAATAAGATCCCGCTCATCTTTCTTACTGCAAAGACCCTGAAAGAAGATGTCCTTGAAGGATTTCGCATCGGCGCTGATGACTACCTTACCAAGCCCTTTGCCATTGATGAATTGGCGGCGCGTACCGAAGCTCTCATTCGACGATCCAACACTGCCACGGAGAAACGCAAGCTGGAGGTAGACGATCTGGTTTTGGACCTGGTGACTCGAAGCGTAAAGCGCTCCGGAAAAGCGATTAATTTGCAGCCTCGCGAATTCCGTCTGCTTGCTTACTTCATGATGAATTCAGACCGGGTGCTGACCCGGACCATGTTGTTGGAGGCCGTGTGGGACTATCGGTTTGACCCCAAAACCAATGTGATTGATGTCCATGTAAGTCGCCTGCGCAGCAAGATCGAAGCGGGTGGTGGCTCACCTTTGATCTATACGGAACGCGGCACCGGGTACCGAATGACTGCAGAGGGACAAGCGAGCGGCAAGCGATGAGCGGCAAGTCTGGCTCCATGCGCCACTTGTGGCGGTCCGTGGGATTTCGGCTTGCCTTTTACTACGGTCTGCTGGTCAGCATAACCATGCTGGCAACCGTGTCCATCATTTATGTGCGGACGGTGGGCGTCTTGTACCAGGGGATGTCTCAGCAGGTGAAGGCGTTGAGTCAAAAACTGACGGTGGAATACGAGCGTGGTGGCCCACAGGCTTTGGCGCAGGAAATAGAGCGTTCGCTGTCCGATGAGCAGGACGTCGCCACGGAACTTTTTTTGTATCTCGATCCGTATGGGCGCAAGCTGGCTGGCAACCTGGATACGCCTCCCTCCAAGGTTGTGGGCTTTGGCAGCGGCTATCACCAGCCGATACTGCGCGGTGGTGTGGAGCTATTGGCGTATGTCGTTCTAAAAGTCATGCCGGACGGCAGTCAATTGTTTGTAGGAAACGATTTGCGCGATCAGAAGGCTATTGATGAATTGGTGACAAGCGGTATTACGGTGGCCTGTGCCGTTGCTGTCTTGTTATTGCTCGGTGGACTTTTCGTATTTCACCAGGAACTGAACCGCAGCGTGGAAGCCATCCGACGCACGCTGAACCGCGTTGCTACCGGGGAAATGAAGGAGCGCGTGGAGCCGTTGGGCCAGGACGATGAGTTTGCGCTCTTGGGCAACGACATCAACAAGATGCTCGATCACATCGAAGTATTGATGAGTGGCGTGAGGCACGTCTCCGACACCATTGCCCACAACCTGCGCACGCCTCTGACGCGCATCCTCTGGCGCTTGCGAAATGCTGCAGAGCAAGCGGGTATCAGTGACGCTCAAAAGAGCAATATCGAAGCTGCCTTGCGCGACAGCGAAGAGCTGATTTCAGTCTTTGAAAAACTGCTGCAGATCGCCGAAGCCGAGGCAGGCACACGGCGGATCCATTTCCAGGCGGTGTCTCTTTCGTCGGTGGTCAGCGAAGTGCTGGACTTTTACGAAGCGGTGGCAGAAATCCAAGGGGGCAAGCTGGTATGGGTTGGCACCGAGGACGGCATTGTCATGGGCGACCCAGATCTGCTTGCCGGGGCCATTGCGAATCTTGTTGACAATGCTTTGAAATACGGCGGCACCGGCGTAACGGTAACGGTGCGCAGCGAGACTTCGCGAGACCACATATTGCTGAGAGTGCAAGATGATGGACCGGGAATCTCGGCTCAGGCACTCCAGCAACTCGGTACACGCTTCTTCCGGGTGGACCGCACGATCTCCGGCCATGGCCTGGGGGTGGCGAGCGTAGTGGCAGTGGTGGCCTTGCACGCGGGACGCATCTGGTTTGAGAGCGCGCAGCCTGGTCTGGTCGTGACCATGGAACTCCCACGACACACGCATTTGCATCTGCACGACGAATAGTTGGCTTCCGGTCAGGGACTGGCATATACGGTTGGTAGGCACATAGGGCCATGTCCGAACATGGACAAATCGTAATGATCACAAGCCCCAACAAAATGCTCTGAGGACTTAACATGCCTCCATAAAAACAGCGACCCATCGCCGCACATTTGCATCGATGTAAATCTCTTGGAGACCTTCAAATTTACACGTATGAATAACTTAAATCTAGTCAGAGGCCTGGTCCTCATGGCGATTTCTCTGACCTTTGGCGTGGTGTCGCTGAACTACACGGTAGGCGAATTCAGCAGAGCCGGCCCTGGCCTGTTTCCTCTGCTGGTGAGTTGCCTGGTGTTTTTGATTGGCCTGCTCACCGTGGTGCGTTCGCGATTCGTCAAGCCCGTACCCCTGAACTACAACATGAAGAACATAGCCCTCGTCCTGTCAGGCCTGTGCGGCTTTGCGGTGCTCTCCGAGCACCTCAACATGATCGCGGGCATCGTGTTTCTGGTGTTTTGCGTCTCGTTTGCCGGCACCACCTCTTATTCGGTCGTGCGCAACCTCAAAATCTCGGCCGGCCTGATTGCCATTGCCTTCATGTTTCGATACCTACTCGGCCTTCAACTGCCCTTATTCTGATGGACGTCCTACACAACCTCGCGTTTGGTATTGAGACTGCACTGACCCTGCATAACCTCATGTATTGCGCCATCGGCTGCGTGGTGGGCACACTGGTGGGTCTGCTGCCTGGACTTGGCCCTTTGTCCACTATCAGCCTGTTGCTGCCCTTGACCTATTCCATTCCCGCCACTGGCGGGCTCATCATGCTGGCTGGGATTTACTACGGCGCTCAATACGGCGACAGCGTGAGCGCCATCACCATGAAGATTCCGCACGCCAGCAGCATCGTGGCCTGCATCGATGGCTACCAGATGACGCTCAAGGGTAAAACCGGCTTGGCCTTGTTCACCGCGGGCATTTCCAGCTTCATTGGTGGTACCGTGGCCATCGTGGTGCTGGCGACGATGGCGCCGGCACTGGGCGAGGTGGCGTTCTTGTTTGGCCCGGCCGATTACTGTGCCCTCATGTTGTTCGGGTTCATGTGCGTGAGCTTTGTCACCACCGGTAGCCTGCTCAATGGCCTTGCCATGGCCTTTATAGGCGTGCTGCTTGGGTCAGTCGGCACCGATGTGAATAGTGGCACCATGCGCTTCACCATGGACTTGCCCTTTCTGGCCGACGGTATTGGCTTGATAAGCATCGCCTTGGGGTGCTTCGGCATTGCCGAGGTCGTGAAAAACCTCGACAGCGGCAGTCAGCTCACGCCGTTCAACGGCAAGATCAAACTCATGCCGACCTGGCCCGAGTTCAAGCGCATCATTCCCAGCGCCTTGCGTGGCAGTGTGATTGGCTCGGCCTTAGGCCTCTTACCTGGCGGGGGGCCCACGATCGCCCAGTTCGCAGCCTATGCCGTCGATAAGCGTTTCAGCAAATACAAACACGAGATCGGCCGCGGTGCCATCGAGGGCGTGGCCGGGCAAGCTGCCGCCGACGAAGCGGCCGCTCGCACCAGCTTTATCCCACTCATGGCCATTGGTATTCCCGAGAACGCGGTGATGGCCCTCATGATGGGCGCCTTCATCATCAAGGGCATTCAGCCCGGCCCTGGCATGATCACAAACCATCCCGATTTGTTCTGGGGCCTGGTGGCCAGTATGTGGGTGGGCGGCTGCTTTTTACTCATCCTCAACGTGCCTTTGGTGCGCTACTGGCTGTCGGTGTTCAAGATCCCCTTCAATGTATTGTTTCCAGCGATCCTGTTTTTCTGCTGCATCGGAACTTACAGCATCAACAACAGCTTGGATGATATCTACATTACCGCCATCTTTGGCTTCTGTGGCTATCTGTTCATGCGTCTGGGGCTGGAGGCTGCGCCGCTCATGTTGGGCTTCATCCTGGGCCCCATGTTGGAAGAAAACTTCCGACGTGCCCTGCTCCTCAGCCGAGGGAATTTTGGCGCTTTCTTCAACCGGCCCATCAGCGGCACCTTGTTTGCCTTTATTGCCCTCTTCATCATGTGGCAGTTGTTGAAGTTTTACTATCAGTCGCGACAAACAACTACTCCGTTAACAGCCTGAATACTCACCACATTAGCCTTTTCGTTGCCTCTCCCTACCCGCGCGGCTGTACGGCTACTTGCTGCACTTGCGCAAGCCACGGCAGCACGGGTTGGAAGAACTGATGGCGGAGTGACCAAGTCGATTGACCCCGACCCGGACACCAAATGATCTGTGAATATGTCGTCTTGGCCACACACCGGGCCATGTGGTGTTCCATTCGAGTGAAGCCAATCGTGCATTTGCGGGGGATGTATTGTTTGCAGGCTCGATTGGGCGCATTGACTTGCCGTAAGGCGATCATGACACCCTGATCGCCAGTATTAAG
>JADGRK010000265.1 GCA_017880985.1 Rhodoferax sp.
CGGCGAAATTGAAGGTCCGCTTTCCCACTTTCCGGTGGGTTTCAAGCGGATCCGGTGTACGTCGGGTTTGTGTCTGTTGCGGTAGTTGAAAGACTGGGTCCAGTACTCAGTTTTGATGTCGCCAGAATGGTTTTCAATGAAAATTCCTGGGTGCGACGTTACTTGATCAATTCAGACAGCAATGCCGCCACGATAAATGATCATGCTCACTACCGGATCAAAGCATCTTCAACGCGCAGCCGATCATGTATTCCTTCACTTCAAACATGCGGCCAAATGGGGCCCGGTTCAAGGCAAGTCGCTGTTGATGTCCGCAACACCAGCGCCCCGTGGGCCGACCATCCCGAGGCGGCTTTTGAGCGATTGCGGTTGACCCGAAATCAGCGCTGCGTAGTTGGTGCTGTTGGACAAAACTTTCTTCACGTAGTCGCGCGTTTCGGTGAACGGCACGTTTTCGGCCCAGATGGCGGCTTCCAGCATCGGCGCGCCAGCCTGGCCGCGCCAGCTTCTGGGGCGGCTTGGGCCGGCGTTGTAGGCGGCGGCGGCCAATGGCATCGAGCCGGCAAAGTCGTCGAGCACCAGCTTGAGATAGCCGGTCCCAATGGCTATGTTGGTATCGCGCTCGCCGAGTTGTTGCGGCTGAAAATTGGCGAGTCCGATTTTCTTGGCGGTCCAGCGCGCCGTGGGCAACATCACCTGCATCAGGCCCGACGCCCCGACGCCGGAGCGCGCATCCATCACAAAACGGCTTTCCTGCCGGATCAGGCCATAAACGTAGGCCGGATCAAGGCCAATTTGCGCGCTGCGTTGCAGCACCGCGTCCTTGTGCGGCATCGGAAAACGCTGTGCAAAGTCGATCACGTCCTTGGTGCGCTCGCTGGTGTTGATGCAGCGGTCCCACACTTCGTGCTGGCAGGCCAGGTCGGCAGCGGCCAGCAACTCGCGGTCGTTCATGCCACCACGCTGGTGCAGGTTGGTGCTGTAGTTCCACTCGCGCACGCCCTCGCTGCGCAAGCCGATCTGGATCGCGTACAGAGCCCGGGCCAGGCCAGGGTTCTGGCGCGCAGCCTCTTTTTCTTCTGCGGTCAATGCGGCGGGCGCTGTTGGCAGGGTGATACGCTGACCGAGTTCCTCCAGTGCCAACTGTTCGTAGAAGCCGCGCACGCCGGCAATACTTTCCAGCAAACGCCGCGGCTCGACGCGATCGGCCTCGGTTTGGGCCAGCTTCAGCAAAGCCCGGGCGCGCCAATAAATCCAGGCGCTGTCTTTGCCCTGAGCTTCGTTCATTGCAGCGGTGGCAACGGCTACTTGCTGCCAGTTACCGGCCCGCAGCGCAGCGCGAACTTTCCAGGCCAAGTGGTCGGCCTGCATCAGCTTGTCTTGTCCCTTCATGAAATAGGCCAGAGACTTGTCAGACAGGCGCATGGCGGCGCGCTTGCCGATGACGCCCCAGACCCAACTGCGCTCTTCCTGACTGAGTTGGGTTTTCCAGCGCAGTTTGTCAATCTCGACCGCGGCGGCTTCAGGGTCTTTGACGGCGAGGCGAATCATGGCCAGTGTGACCAGCTCCTTGGTGCGCAGCCGCAGCGCCAGCAGCTTGCCTTCCAGGTAGTGTTCCGGCCTGCTGTAGATGGCGCTGACCGTGTTGGCCCATTCGGCGTTGAGCAGGCCGACCGCTTGAGTGGCAATGCGCGGACTGTCGTTTTCAAACCCCAGGCGCGCGCGCAACCAGACCGTTTGAGGCTGGAGCTTTTTGGCCTTGATTTGCTGCTCTGCGGCGGCCGCACAGCCCTCATCGGCTTCGCGCTGTGCCAGCCACAAGTCCGCCACTTGTTGCGCCACATCGCGTTCGCTTGAATTGAAATCGGTCAGCAAGGCATAACACTGCACCGAACGGTCATCGTTCATGCGGAAATTGGGATACTCGGCCATGAAGCTGCCCCATTCGTGCCGCTGCCCGAGCAGCAGCAGCCAGTCATTGCGCAAGCGATCCTCCTGGTAGGTGCCCGCAAAATGGTTCAAAAATTCCTGAATCTCAGCCGGACTGGCGCTGTCCAGGCGGGCGCGCAATTCCCAAAAAGCGGCCCAGGGTTCAAGGGTATGGCCACGCGTCTGGGGCAATAGCTCGCTCAGGCGCCTGATATTGCCCTTTTTGAAGGCCAGATTCATCTCCAGAATGATTTGGTCGCTGGCTGCCGTGCCAGCCAGCCTGGACGGTGCCTGTGCCGACGCCGGTGCCATCAGGCCCAGTGCGGCCAGTAGCGCAATCGATGTCAAAATGAAAGGTAACTGCATGGGGAGATTATGGATAAATCTGATGAACAACGCGCATTTGAAAAAAAAGCCTTACGAAAACGCCTGATTGAACAACGTCTGAGCCTGCCAAATCGACTACAGCGCGCCGACCTGCTACAGCAGGTGCTGCGCATCTGGCTGATCGGCCGACCCGACACCATGATTGGTGCCTACTGGCCGATCAAGGGAGAGTTTGACCCGCTGCCGGCCTTGCACCGCTGGAAGGAGGACGGCGAACTCATCGACCAGCCGCAGCCACGCATGATTGGACTGCCGGTGGTGGACAAAGTTCACAAAAGCATGGCTTTTCATGCCTGGTATCCCGGCTGCCCGATGGAAGAAGACGCCTATGGCATTCCGAAACCGAAAGACACCGAGGTGATCGTGCCGACCCTGCTGTTTGTCGCCTGCGTGGGCTACGCGGCAGGCGGCTATCGTCTGGGCTACGGCGGTGGTTTTTATGACCGCATGCTGGCCCGACTGAATCCTCGCCCGTTCACCGTGGGGCTGGGCTATGCAACTGATTTTCTGCCAGACTTTGAGCCTGAGCCGCATGACATGGCGCTGGACGCGATCCTGAACGATCACGGGGTGGTTTGGCCGGTGTGATTTTCTTCTTCACTCACGCTCTTCCGCCCGGCCGGGGGGCAGAGTGAATGGGGGAAGCAGAAAGAGCAGGAGAAAACGTAAAAATAGCGAGAACGTGAGAAGGAAAAAAAACAGACGTTTCAACATTCGACAATATTCACTGCCAACCCGCCACGCGAGGTTTCCTTGTATTTGGTTTTCATGTCGGCACCGGTGTCACGCATGGTCTTGATGACTTTGTCCAGAGACACCACGTGGTGTCCGTTGCCCTGCATCGCCATGCGGGCCGCATTCACCGCCTTGACCGCACCCATGGCATTGCGCTCGATGCACGGCACCTGCACCAAGCCACCGATGGGGTCGCAGGTCAGGCCCAGGTTGTGCTCCATGCCGATCTCGGCCGCGTTCTCCACCTGCTCCGGGCTGCCACCCATCACGGCGGCCAGACCGGCTGCCGCCATCGAGCAGGCGACGCCAACCTCGCCCTGGCAGCCGACTTCGGCACCGCTGATGGAGGCGTTGAGCTTGTACAGGATGCCGATGGCCGCCGCGCTCATCAAAAAATCGATCACCGCGTCCGGGCCACTGTCGTGACCCGACCGGCCGTTGTGGCTCAGCACAAACCGGTCGCAGTAATGCAACACGGCCGGAATCACGCCGGCCGCACCATTGGTGGGTGCGGTGACCACGCGCCCACCGGCGGCATTTTCTTCATTCACGGCAAAGGCATAGACATTGACCCAGTCCAGCACCGACAGCGGGTCGGCCAGCGCCTGCTCGGCGCGTGCCCGCAATTGGGCCGCCAGCAGCGGCGCGCGGCGTTGCACCTTGAACGGCCCCGGCAAGGTGCCCTCCACACTCAAGCCACGTTGCACACATTCGCGCATGACGCGCCAGATATTGAGCAGCCCGGCGCGAATATCGTCGTCACTGCGCCAGGTGCGCTCGTTGGCCCACATCACTTCGCTGATGCGCAAGTTCTGCTGCCGGCAAATCGCGAGCAAGGTGTCGCCCGAGGTAAACGGGTAAGGTACTCTTTGATACTCGCTTAGAACCGCCTGGTTGGAAGCGCCGGCGGTCACCACAAAACCGCCGCCGACGCTGAGGTATCTGGCTTGTTTGAGCAGCTTGCCGTGTGCATCGAAAGCGCTGAATTTCATGCCATTGGGATGCTCGGCCATGGCTTCGCGGCGGTGCATCAGCAGATGCTCTTTTTCTTTAAAAGTAATGGACTGCAGGCCCAGCAGCGTGATGGCCTGGTGCCTGCGCGCGGTCGCGATCAAGGCGGGCACGGCTGACACATCGACCGTATCGGGTGCCTGGCCCATCAGCCCGAGCATGACCGCCACATCCGAGCCGTGGCCTTTGCCAGTGGCACCCAGCGAACCATAAAGTTCACAGCTCACACCAACGGTG
>JADGRK010000266.1 GCA_017880985.1 Rhodoferax sp.
TCATATTTGTAGCGTGGCGCGCCTTCATCGGTGCAGCCAAATTGCGAAGGAAAACACAGAGTGTGAATCACGCGTGAACCAGCGCCTACAATGTTTTTGGCAATGCCTTCACGGTCAATCGCATGGTTGATCGCTTTGCGCACCCGGATGTCCTTTAACTGCGGCGCCGGCGTGCCGTCCAACGTATTGATCTGCATGAAGGCAATGCGCATGGTCTCGCCGCTGACCACTTGCAGCGTCGGCACGGTGGCGGCCTGATCAGCCTGGTCCTTGGGCACGTACATGATGAGGTCGGTACCACCCGACAAAGCCTCGGCCATCTGCGTCTGACGATCCGGAATAAAGCGGATCTCGATCTTGCCGATCTTGGGCGCGGCTTTGGGTGAGTCTTTGAAGTAAGCGCTGTTGCGCTCCAGTGAAATCGACTTGCCCGGTGTGTACTGCACGACCTTGTAGGGACCCGTGCCGACGGGCTTGGCATTCATGCCCTTGGGGCCGACCTCCTGGTAATACTTGGCCGGATGCATCACCACCGGACCAGCCAGGTATTCAATGGCCGCCGGGAAAACTTTTTTAGTTGTCAGCCGAACCTTGTATTTGCTGATCTTCTCGGCCTTTTCGATCCAGTTCACATTTTGCTGGGTGACGACCTTGTTCGCCGGGTTGGCCACAAAGTTGAGCGTGTAAACCACCGAATCGGCGTCGAACTCCTCGCCGTTGTGAAACTTGATGCCTTCACGCAAATCAAACTCAATGACTCGCTCATTGACCTGCTTCCAGCTCTTGGCAAGTTGTCCTTTGTATTCGTTGGTGACCGGGTCGCGATAGACCAGGGTGTCCCATACATTGGCGCCGATGATGACGCCAACGCGCACGTTGTTAAAAAACGGATCCACACTCTCGGGCGCCTGATCGTAGGCAAAGCGCAGGGTGTCGTCCTTTTTGGCGGCCACGGCTACAGTACTTATCCCAAGCAAGGCTGCAACAACCGTGGCGGCGACGAATCGAAAAATGCAGTGCGCCTTGTGTCGAGTTGTCATGAGAATCCTTTTTGCGTTGATTTGTTGATTTGACTATGGAATATAGCCGCCAGGCGAGTCAGGCCATCACAGTGTTGACACCTAAGTATTTCAAATGATCAAGAATTTTGTTAGATTGTGCATATCTATATACATTTTTGGGCTTAGCCTTGTTAGAAGATTATTGGGATTTTTGATGCCTCAGACGTCTGCTGTAGCGCTACGCAATTCGTTCCCGAAGCTTCCGGTTCAGCGTCGAGAGTACCGCTGAGTATCCGCTATGGCGCGCCTCACCGACCCGACTGCTGATTGCCGACAGCTCAAGTTCGGTTCTCTGGCTGAGCCTGAACGACCGGAAATGCTGGAGAATTAAAGGAGGGACGCCCATTACTGGGCGCCCCCCGCATAGATCCGAACGCGCCCAGTTCGGGCATTCGGCTCCTACCTTGGGTGCTTGACGGCGAACCGCACGTTTGGCCATGGATGAAGGATTCGGGGTAACGGCAACCATGCTGTAGCAATCTTCGTTATTCGCTCCCACGTCATGCCGTCTTTCTGACTTCGCAAAAAGCGTTCCAGATTTGATCGATTTTGTTCTTGAGATCACCAGTCAGCATTCATATCCCCGTATTGTTCTTGAATGTAACAGCTGCAATGCGGAAAAATAGGGCACCAAAATCCAAAAAACCTCCATGCGAGTATTAAGAGGGGCTCAACGGAAAAACCGAGTCCTGAATGGCGTAAATCAAATTAACCTGGTATTTACCCTAATCCTGACCGAAAACTTCATAAAGCATTCCGGTTGAGATGACCTGAATTCATTGGGAACACGGCAACGGTGGAATGTTCAGTGGCGCAAAGTGGAAAGATCAGTGGCGTTCCGCAGCGGGCATTAGTTTTATTCCCTATGTCTTGAAAATCTGGCAAATGGCCTTATGATTAGCACTCGTAAGAGTTGAGTGCTAACAGACCCGTGTTCTGACGCAATCTCCTCTTCAAGTTAATGAGTGCTAACTTATTTGGGTTGGCGCTATTGATTTTTAACCCCTGTTTCAAAACTAAGGAGCTCCCATGAAACTTCGCCCTCTGCACGACCGCGTGATTGTCAAACGCGTGGAAAACGAAACCAAAACCGCCTCCGGCATCGTCATTCCTGACAGCGCTGCTGAAAAACCTGATCAAGGTGAAGTGCTGGCCGTGGGCCCCGGCAAAAAGAACGACAAGGGCGAGTTGAGCCCGATGGCCGTCAAAGTCGGCGACCGCGTGTTGTTCGGCAAATACAGCGGCCAAACCGTCAAAGTTGACGGCGACGAGCTTTTGGTGATGAAAGAAGACGATCTGTTCGCAGTCGTTGTGAAAAAATAAATTTTTACACGTTTCACTCGTAACTAATCAATTGAATCTGGAGTCATAACATGGCAGCAAAAGACGTAATTTTCGGCGGCGAAGCCCGCGCACGCATGGTCGAGGGTGTCAACATCCTGGCCAATGCCGTTAAAGTAACCCTCGGCCCCAAAGGCCGCAACGTGGTGCTTGATCGTAGTTTCGGCGCCCCCACCGTGACCAAGGACGGTGTGTCCGTGGCCAAGGAAATCGAACTTAAAGACAAGCTGCAAAACATGGGTGCGCAGATGGTCAAGGAAGTGGCTTCCAAGACCAGCGACCTCGCCGGTGATGGCACTACCACCGCCACCGTGCTGGCCCAGGCCATCGTGCACGAAGGCATGAAATATGTGGCCGCCGGCATGAACCCGATGGACCTGAAACGTGGCATCGACAAGGCTGTAACGGTTCTGATCGAGCAACTCAAGAAAGCCTCCAAAGCCACCACTACCAGCAAGGAAATCGCCCAAGTGGGGTCCATCTCGGCCAACAGTGACGAATCGATCGGCAAGATTATTGCTGACGCCATGGACAAAGTGGGCAAAGAAGGCGTGATCACGGTCGAAGACGGCAAGAGCCTGCAAAACGAGCTCGAAGTGGTTGAAGGCATGCAGTTTGACCGTGGCTACCTGTCGCCCTACTTCATCAACAACCCGGAAAAGCAAGCCGCTTTGCTGGAAAACCCGTTTGTGCTGCTGTACGACAAGAAAATCAGCAACATCCGTGACCTGCTGCCCACGCTGGAGCAAGTCGCCAAGTCGGGCCGTCCGCTCCTGATCGTCTCGGAAGACGTTGAAGGTGAAGCACTGGCAACTTTGGTGGTCAACACCATCCGTGGCATCCTGAAGGTGGTCGCAGTCAAGGCGCCAGGCTTTGGCGACCGTCGCAAAGCCATGCTCGAAGACATCGCCATCCTGACCGGTGGCAAGGTCATCGCTGAAGAAGTTGGCATGTCGCTCGAAAAAGTGACGCTGGCTGATCTGGGTTCGGCCAAGCGCATTGAAGTCGGCAAAGAAAACACCATCATCATCGACGGTGCCGGTGCTGCGGCTGACATCGAAGCCCGCGTGAAACAAGTGCGCGTGCAAATCGAAGAAGCCACGTCTGACTATGACCGCGAAAAACTGCAAGAGCGTGTTGCGAAACTCGCCGGCGGTGTGGCCGTGATCAAGGTTGGCGCTGCCACCGAAGTCGAAATGAAAGAAAAGAAGGCCCGCGTTGAAGACGCACTGCACGCAACCCGCGCTGCGGTGGAAGAAGGTATTGTGGCTGGTGGCGGCGTGGCGCTGCTGCGCGCCAAGCAAGCCGCAGGCAAGATCAAGGGCGACAATGCTGACCAGGACGCCGGTATCAAGCTGGTGATGAAGGCGATTGAGTCGCCCCTGCGCGAGATCGTCTATAACGCCGGTGGCGAAGCCTCTGTGGTGGTAAATGCGGTGTTGGCCGGCAAGGGCAACTACGGCTTCAACGCCGCCAACGACACCTATGGCGACATGATCGAAATGGGGATCCTGGACCCGACCAAGGTGACCCGCACCGCGCTGCAAAACGCAGCCTCTGTCGCTTCGCTGATGTTGACCACCGAGTGCATGGTGGCTGAGTCGCCGAAGGAAGAATCCGCTGGCGGCATGGGTGGCATGGGCGGCGGTGACATGGGCGGCATGGGCGGCATGGGCGGCATGGGCATGTAAGCACAGCGTCGAGTGGCGTTATGGCTCTCGACATAAATTAAAACCCCCCGCAGGGCTCACGTCCTGCGGGGGGTTTTTATTTCAATGGCGCATTGAGTTGAAACATCAAGGCGGCGTTGCCTAGAAAGGTCAGTTGTGCCGACCAACCCGCTTTGAATTCATAAGCCAGCGCGGGAACGAGCCCCGGTGAAAAACCT
>JADGRK010000267.1 GCA_017880985.1 Rhodoferax sp.
CGGATCGGCATCGGGTGTCTGTCCGTCGATGTAAAACCAGCGCCCACTCTGGCGCACAAAGCGACTGATCTCATGCTGGCGCTGCGCCCGTCCAGCCTCGCGCCAGCGCGCCACAAACTCCACCGCACCGGCATCTCCCGCCGCCTGCGCATGCCGCACTTCCAGCCCGAGCCACTTGAGCGGCGGCAATTCGAGTTCCCCCGGCGCGCTCGATGGGTGCCAGGTGGCCAGCAGATAGTCGATCAAGCCCAGTACATAGGCGCTGTAACGCGAGCGCATCAATGCCTCGGGTGTGGGCGCGTGCAGGCCCTCCAGCAGGCCCGCGTGCCAAGGGCCGCAGCAGGCAGCATAGGGCTGGCCGCTTTCGCAGGGACAGGGGGCGCGCCCGGGGTGCGAGTTTTTCTTCATGTCGCCGATGGTAGCGGGCGTGCGCACGCTACCATTCACGCATGGAGAAAACAGATTCACTGCCGCGTGACGCCCAGAGCATTCTGGAACTGGCCGCGCAGTCGATGTTTGAACTGTTTGCCAATGCCAGCGAAGGCATGCTGCTGGTGGACCGGCAGGCGCGTGTGGTCTGGATCAATGAGCAATACAAACGGTTTTTGCCGGCGCTGGGCTTTGAGCGGGTGGAAGATTTTGTTGGCCATCCGGTCGCCAGTGTGGTGCACAACACCCAGATGCATCACGTGCTGGAGAGCGGCAAACCGAACCTGATCGATTTGCTCACCAACCGGGCCGGTACTTTTTTGGTGAGCCGCATCCCGCTGCGCGACCAGCTGGGTGAAGTGATTGGCGCGCTGGGCATTGTGCTGTTTGACCATGCCGAGACCGCCCTGGCGCCGCTGATGCAGAAGTTTGCGCTGCTACAGCGCGACCTGGACGAGGCGCGGCGCGAGCTGGCCAGTCAGCGCCTGCAGCACGGCGCCGGAAAACGCCAGTCCAAGTACACCTTTGCCAGCTTTGTCGGCACCAGTGCGGCCGCCGTGGAAGTGAAGCGCCAGGCCCGCCGCGCTGCCCAGTCCAGCAGCCCGGTGCTGTTGCTGGGTGAGACCGGCACCGGCAAGGAACTGTTGGCGCATGCCATTCATGCTTCGTCGGCGCGTGCCCGCGGTCCCTTCATCAGCGTCAACATCGCGGCCGTGCCGGACACCCTGCTGGAAGCCGAATTTTTTGGTGTCGCGCCTGGCGCCTATACCGGCGCGGAGCGCAAGGGGCGCGATGGCAAGTTCCGCCTGGCCGATGGCGGCACGCTGTTTCTCGATGAGATTGGCGACATGCCGCGCGCTCTGCAATCCAAACTGTTGCGCGCCTTGCAGGAAGGCGAGATCGAGCCGCTGGGCTCCAACAAGCTGATCCCTTTTGATGCGCGTGTCATTGCCGCCACCTCGCGCGATCTGGCCAGGCTGGTGCATGAAGGCAATTTTCGCGAGGACCTTTATTACCGCCTGAACGTGTTGCCGATCCGGGTTCCGGCGCTGCGCGATCGGCGTGAGGACATTCCCGCCCTGGTCGAGATTCTGGGGGACGACATGGCGCAGCGCAGCGGCGGCCAGCCGCCCGAACTCAGCGCCGAGGCCCTGGCGCTGTTGTCGGTTCAGCGCTGGCGCGGCAATATCCGCGAGCTGCGCAATGTCCTGGAGCAGGTGACGATGCGCAATGATTCGCACCACATCGTCAAGCAGCAACTCGAGCTGGTCTTGCGTGAAGCCGGCATTGAGCCACTTGCGCCCGCGACGATGGCAGGCGCTGCCATCGAAAGCCCGCTGCCTGTGTCGGCCGCTCAAGAACTGCGGCCACTGGCCGAACAGGTGGCCGAGCTGGAGCGCCGCGCTATCGCCGCCGCATTGGTGGCGACGGCTGGCAACAAGGCCGCCGTCGCCAAACTGCTGGGCATCTCGCGCGCCACGCTGTATTCGCGTTTGAGCTGATTCGGCGCGCGGCAAGCACCGGTCGTGTGACGATGGCCCGCCCCTATTGTCTTTTCTTTCGGGCCAGCGCAGCGCTAGGCCAGTTCGCCAAGCGCGCGTATAGTCTGCGTTGGTCATTCTGTGCAAACCTCACGCCCGACCGGCGTGAATCCATGGAGGTAACTGGCATGAATCTGATACAACGCGTTCAAGATATCCTGTTGAAACCGAAGGACACCTGGCCTGTCATCGCCGCCGAGCCCGGCGACACCACATCGCTCTACAAGGACTACCTGATCTACCTGGCGCTGATACCTGCCGTTTGCGCATTTATCGGCATGTCCCTGATTGGCTTCGGCGGTTTTGGTTTGTCGATGCGGGTACCCATCGTGTCGGGCCTGGTCAACATGGTTGTAGGCTACATCCTGTCGCTGGTAATGGTGTTTGTGGTTGGCCTCATCGCCAATGCTCTGGCGCCCACCTTTGGTGGCACCAAAGACCCGCTCAGTGCGCTCAAACTGATTGTTTATGGCAGCACGGCAGGTTTTATTGGCGGCGTGTTCAGCCTGATCCCGGCCTTGTCGATACTTGGCTTGCTGACGGCGCTGTACTCGGTTTACCTGATCTTCACGGGGGTGCCGGTGCTGATGAAATGTCCGCCAGAAAAGGCCATGCCTTACACCGCCGTGCTGGTGGTCTGCGCCATCGTGGCAGCGGTCATTGTGGGCGCCCTGTCGGCGGTGTTCACGGGCGGTCGACATGGCATGCTGACCGGGAGCCGGTCCGGCATTCCGGATGTGTCCATCAACACGCCTGACGGATCGGTCAACATCAACACCGCCAAGCTCGAAGACATGGCCAAGAAAATGGCCGAGGCCGGCAAGCGCATGGAAAGTGCGCAGGCTTCAGGCGATGGCGCGGCGGCGGGCAAGGCGGCGGCCGACATCATGGGGGCGATGACCGGTGCCACCGGCGTGCCCTATGCCACGCAGGATCTCAAGAGCTGGCTGCCCGAACAATTGGGCGGTTTGCCGCGCACTGCGTTTGACGTGCAGAGTGGCGCTGCCATGGGCATTGCCGGGTCGTCGGCGACCGCTGAATACGGCAATGGCGCGCAACAACTCAAGCTCGTTGTTTCCGACATTGGTGGCTTGGGCAGTCTGATGGGTGTTGCTGCCTGGGCCAACATGACGGTGGACCGCGAGACCAACGGCTCGGTGGAAAAAGTTTACCGGCAGGGCAAACGCACGGTGCGGGAAAACTATCGCAAAGACGGCAGTCACGTCGAGTACACGGTGGTGCTGGAAAACGGACTCATCGTTGAGCTCAGTGGCGGTCAAACCAGCGTCGACAGGATCAAACAGACCCTGGCCTCGCTTGACCTGAGCCGCATGGAAAGCGCCCAGCGACCGGCCAAGTCCTGAGCCGCAGGCCAACCGTGCCTGAATCCCGACGTGTCTTATTTTTGGTCTTGTGACTGATTATTGAACGCATACATGACCATAAATCAGACACAAACAAATTCCGTCTGAAAAATTGTCAATGAAATCAAGGCGCCTGCCCTTGGCACGGTCTGTGCAGGTATCGTTCGAATCATTATTACAACCGGAGACAACCATGCATCGTCGAAATTGGGTCAGAGCATCCGCGCTGATTGCTGCCACCTTGGCGGCTACATTGGCAGCGCCGCTGGCTTTCAGCCAGGGTAAGGAGATCAAGATTGCCCACATCTACAGCAAGACCGGACCGCTGGAAGCTTATGGCAAGCAGACCGCGACTGGTTTCATGATGGGCCTGGACTACGCCACCGGCGGCACCATGATGGTGGCGGGCAAGAAACTGGTCGTGATCGAGAAGGATGACCAGGGCAAGCCCGACGTGGGCAAGGCCTTGCTGGCCGCAGCCTATGCCGACGACAAGGTTGACATCGCTGTCGGGCCCACCGCCAGCCCGGTCGCTCTTGCCATGCTGCCGGTGGCAGAGGAATACAAGAAGATCCTGCTGGTCGAACCGGCGGTGGCGGATTCGGTCACCGGTGATAAATGGAACAAATACATCTTTCGTACCGGTCGCAACAGCAGCCAGGATGCGGCCGCCAATGCCGCAGCCCTGGACGTGCCTGGCAACGTGATTGCCATACTGGCCAATGACAATGCGTTCGGCCGTGATGGTGTGAAGGCGACCAAGGAGTTCACCAAGAAAGCCAAGATCGTCCACGAGGAGTACCTGCCAGTCGGCACCACCGATTTCACCGCTGGACTACAGCGCATCGTGGACTCGCTCAAGGACCAGCCGGGCAAGAAGTTCATCTCGGTGGGTTGGTCCGGCGCACCGACGCCCTTCGGCAAGATCGCCGACCTGGACCTGAAGAAGCGCTA
>JADGRK010000268.1 GCA_017880985.1 Rhodoferax sp.
TTCAGACCCACCGCCGGGCCTCATCGATTTTAAGCATAGCACGCATCGACCAAAGGCTGGCTGGCAGCGGCGGCACTCAGGAACTGAACAATCGACGCACTCGTTCCAGGTCTTCAGGCGTGTCAACGCCTGGGCCGGGCGCATGCTCGGTGACATGGACCGCAATCCGGTGGCCATGCCACAAGGCGCGCAGTTGCTCCAGCGATTCCGTGATCTCGATCGGCGCCTGCGCCAGCGTCGGGAACTGGCGCAAAAAACCGACCCGGTAGCCGTAGATTCCGATGTGGCGCAAGGGCGCCGGGCTCGGCAATTGGCAGGCACCTGCTTTGGCCGGCACGGGTTGATCTCGCCAGTAGGGAATTGGCGCGCGACTGAAATACAGCGCCAGTCCCTGCGCGTCGAGCACCACTTTTACGACGTTTGGGTTGTTCAACTCCGCCGCGTGATGGATAGCATGCGCCGCAGTGCTCATGCTGGCTACAGGCTGATTGATCAGCAAGTTGGCGACAGCGGCCACGAGTGACGGGTCAATCAGGGGCTCATCGCCCTGCACGTTGACCACAATTTCATCATCCGCCAATCCCAGCAAATGGCAGGCCTCCGCCAGCCGGTCGCTGCCTGAGGGGTGGTCGGTGCGCGTCAGCACCGCTTCAATGCCGTGGGCTTGGCAGGCGCTGATGATGGCCGCATTGTCGGCGGCGACCACGACGCGAATCGCTTTTGCCAGCGTGGCACCGGTCAGCACTCGCTGAGCGACCCGCACCACCATCGGCGCGCCGCCAAGGTCAGCCAACGGCTTGTTGGGCAGGCGAGTCGAGGCCAGACGGGCCGGAATCAGCACCGTGAAGTTCAAAGCCCGAGTTCCTCGTCGCTCAGGGTGCGCGCCTCGCTCTCCAGCAGGATCGGGATGCCGTCGCGCACCGGGTAGGCCAGGCGCGCGCTGTGCGATGTCAGCTCCTGCTTCTCGCGGTCATATTCGAGCGGCCCTTTGGTGACCGGGCAAACCAGCAATTCAAGTAATCGAGTGTCCATGGGGAGATGATAGCGTCGGGCTGGGTTCGGAGGGCAGTAAAGCGTTCAACAAGGTGTCCAACCGGTTTAGAAAGGCGCTTTGTGGTGCCAGGATCAAGGGTACAGCCCAGGCGGTGGGCGCTTGGGGCCACAGTTTGACGGCGTCTTTTTCAGTACAAATCACCGTGAAGGCCTTGTATTCATTGGATGAAAAGCTATTAAAATCATAGTGATCCGGGAGCGCCAGCGTACGCGCCAAGGTTAAACCCTGAGCGCGCAGCATGGCAAAGAATTCTTCTGGCCGGGCGATGGCAGCCAGCGCCAGCAGGGGTTTTGTGCTCAGGCAGTCCGGCCCAGCCAGCGCCGCCAGCGTCATCTGGCTGCCATCGGCTTGCAGCGCGTAGTTGCCCAGTGTGCGTTGCGCGGTGAAACCGGCAAAGGCAGGGTGTGGGCCGGTATGCAGCACCAGGTCCATGTCACGCGGCCAGGGCTCGCGCAACGGGCCAGCTGGCAGCAAAAAGCCGTTGCCAATGCCGCGCTCATCAAATACACAGATTTCCAGGTCGCGATGCAGGCTCAGGTGCTGCAGGCCGTCGTCGCAGATGATGAGTTGAGTCTCGGGGTAATGGGCCAACAGCGCGCGGGCAGCCTCAAAACGGTGAACTGCCACAAATACCGGTGCGGCGGTAGCACGCTGGATCAGGGCCGGCTCGTCACCGACGTCGGCAACGGCACTGTCCGGACGCACTTCGCGGCAGTCCCGGGCCCGGCGCCCATAGCCGCGCGAGATCACGCCCACGCGCAGGTCCCTTGCCTGTAAGTGCCGCACCAGGGCGATCACGACCGGTGTCTTGCCCGAGCCGCCGACCACGACATTGCCGACCACGATGACCGGCAGGTTGACTGATTGGATTTTGAACCAACCGGCCCGGTACAAACCGCGCCGCAGTGCTGCCAGCGACCCAAACACCAGCGAGATCGGCCACAACAGCCACGCCAATGGGCCGCGATGCGTCCAGGCGTCGCTCAAGGTGTTTTTCCAGGCCGACGACTGATGCACGGCTTCTCGCATCGCTTTATGGTGCTCCGGCCCGCGCTGAAGATTGGGTGGCAAAGGTGATTTGGGTCAGGCCGGATCGCCGTGCCGCTTCCATTACCGTGATCACGGCCTGGTGTCTGGCGCTGGCATCGGCATTGATGATGACCACGGATTCTTTGCCCGCCTTCGCCCCCTCGGTCAGCGCTGCGGCGAGATCGGTCACGCTGCGACTTGCCAGCGGCACCTTGTTCACCGCATAAGCGCCTTCGCTGGTCACTGTAACCAGCACTTCCTTCGGATAGTCGCGCTGGGCGTCGGCGTCAGCCACCGGCAGTTTGAGCTGGAGCTCGGTAAACTTGCTGTAGGTGGTGGAAAGCATCAAGAAGATCAGCACCACCAGCAGTACGTCAATGAACGGAATCAGGTTGATCTCAGGCTCTTCCTTTTGGCGCGGGCGGAAGTTCATGGCTGGGGCCCCGTCCTACTTGCGTAGCGTGTTGAGGTGCCGCGCCAACCGCTCCGTGGCCAATTCCATCGTCAGCAGGTAATCGTCCACCTGGGCCCGAAAGTAGCGCCAGAAAATCAGCGACGGAATGGCCACAATCAAACCAAAAGCGGTGTTGTAAAGCGCAATTGAAATGCCGTGCGCCAGTTGTGCCGGATTGCCCCCGGTGGCACCACCCGGCGAGCCTTGCGAGCCAAAAATCTCGATCATGCCAACCACCGTGCCAAACAAGCCCATCAGTGGCGCAGCCGATGCGATTGTGGCGAGTGCGCTGAGGTACTTTTCAAGCCGGTGCGCCACCATCCGTCCGGCGCCTTCCATGCTGGAACGCAGCTCGTCTTCGCTACAACGCGGGTTGGTATTGAGTGCTCGAAAGCCGCTGGCCAGGACCTCACCCAGGGCCGAACTCTGTTCCAGTTGGCTCACGACATCGGGTCCCGGCACCGACGTGCGCGAGATCTTCAAGACTTCATCGAGCAATTTGGGTGGCGCGATTTTGATCGTTTTGAGACTCATAAAGCGTTCAATGACGAGCGCCAGCGCCAGGATGGAGCAGGCGATCAGTGGCCAGATCGGCCAGCCTGCAGCTTGTATGATTGAAAACAAATGGAGTCTCCGCGCGGATAAAGGTCTCGGCAATTATGGCTTACCTGTGCCACCCACAAAATCTGTGGATAAGTTTGTGAGAAAGTAGGCTGTAAAGTGCCGCGAAGCCGCGCTGACTCTGCCTTGTGACACGTTGATGACAAATTAGGCACCAAAATATACAATGAAATCAAACACTTGCAACAGACCAGGGAGGACTCGGGGGGTCGATCAGCATTCGACTTGCTGCGGCTGCCTAGTGCAGAACATCTGGCCGAGCCGGTTGGCAAATACCCTTGATTGAATTGATGTTGGAACCCAAAACAGCTGCCTTGGTGCCAGTGATCTGGCAAGTTGGTGCGCTCTGCCGCGCCATTGCTGGCGCCCTGAACGCCAGCTTTAACCCGGTCGCGGTGCGCGGGGAGGTTTCGGGCTTCTCGCGCGCGACCAGCGGGCATTGTTACTTTTCAGTGAAGGATGACAGCGGGCAGATACGCTGCGCCATGTTTCGGCGGGCCGCGAGTTTGCTGGATTTTTCGCCACGCGATGGTGAATTGGTCGAGCTGCGTGGCCGTCTGGGGCTCTACGAACCGCGCGGTGACCTGCAACTGATCGTGGAAAGTATGAGCCGCACCGGGGCGGGCGCGCTGTTTGAGCAGTTTCTCAAACTCAAAGCCAAACTCGAGGCCGAAGGCCTGTTCGACGCCGCCAGAAAACGCCCGCTGCCGTTAATGCCACGCGGCATCGGTGTGGTGACCTCGCTCGGTGCGGCGGCATGGCACGATGTGGTGACGGCCTTGCAGCGACGTGTGCCGCATATTCCGGTCGTGCTGGCACCGGCTTCGGTGCAAGGCAGCAACGCGCCCCAGGAGATGATTAAGGCGCTATCAAATTTATATCTGCTTACGCAATCAGGACGGGAGCTGGAGTCATATTCGCCTGGAAATATTAGGCTGCAGGCAGATTCCGCTGGACCCGTCATCGATGTCATCCTGTTGGTGCGCGGCGGTGGTTCGATCGAGGATTTGTGGGCTTTTAATGACGAGCAGCTGGCACGCACTCTGGCGCAAAGCCCGGTGCCATTGGTCTGCGGTGTCGGGCACGAGACTGACTTTACGATTGCTGACCTTG
>JADGRK010000269.1 GCA_017880985.1 Rhodoferax sp.
AGCCCGGATGGGAATCACGCGCAGTCCCGCACTTGAGGCCGCCGCTCCGCAATAGCAGCCACCTTTGTCAAGACATTGCTCGGCGTCCACCATGGAGTTTGGCAGGCCCTGGGCTGCCAGCATCAGGTAACGCTGGTTGGCTTGGTCCGACCAACGCAACGCGACACCATCGGCGTGGGCAATTCGGGTAATGCTTTTTACAAAACCTTGCGCCAGCTCATCCAGCGAGGACGCTTTCGCGACCAGGGCGGTTACCTCGTACAGGCTTTCCAGGCGTTCATGTTTTTCTTCGAGCTGCGCGGTTTTTTCCGCCACTTTGCGTTCCAGATGACGGTACATGGACTGCAAGTGTTCTGCCATGCCGTTAAATCCATCAGCAAGTGTTCCGAACTCGTCACTGGTGACGCGTTCGACACGGGCGTCAAAATCACCTGACTGGATTTTTTCAATCGCCTGTTTGAGCTGGCCAACCGGTTCCAGCACAAAAAGATACCCTGTGAAGAGCAAAACAGCCGCGCCTAGTATGGCCATTGCCAGCATGCTCATCTGCAGCAAGTGAAGCATGGCAGTCCAGTGGGCCATGTGGGACTCAATGCCTGTCACCAGATCGTTGATGTGAGACGCGAATGCCACCGTCTCAGCCCTTAAGTCACGCAGGATGTCCGGCTTGGCATCAATCCAGCGGAGCCGGTAGTTTGTCCAATCCTGCTCGACCGTCTGGAACCGTGTGCGCACGGTGTTGTCCCAAGGCACAAAGAGTGGGCGCTCGGGGTCACCACTTTTCAGCAGGGACAGACTCCTGTCAAATTCCTTGACCTGGTCAGCTAATCCACTTGTCTCCCCCGTTCCAATCGACAGGGCCATCCTGTAGGACTGCATTCGCATCCGGCCGGCTTCATTGACCGCCGCAGCACCGCCGTCGAGTTGCCACGACACCCACAGTGTGGCCGCGGTTGACAACAGAGCAAGCAGCAGGAAGGGCGCACCGACCAAAGCCAGCTTGGCACCCAGACTCCAGTGCTTGGGAATCGTCATGGCTTGATTCGAGCTGCCGTCCTGGAGATCAGGACACGCGCTCAAAGATGGCAGCGATACCCTGACCGCCACCGATGCACATGGTGACCAGCGCGTAGCGGCCGCCAATGCGTTCAAGCTCGTACATGGCCTTGACGGTGATCAGCGCACCGGTGGCGCCAATCGGGTGACCGAGCGAAATGCCCGAGCCATTGGGATTGACTTTGGCCGGGTTCAGACCGAGGTCGCGGCTGACGGCGCAGGCCTGTGCAGCAAAAGCTTCGTTGGCTTCAATCACGTCCAAGTCGCCGACCGTCAGGCCGGTTTTTTTGAGCACCAGTTGCGTCGCCGGGACCGGTCCAATACCCATGTACTTGGGGTCCACACCGGCGTGCGCGTAGGCCACCAGACGCGCCAGCGGTTTCAAGCCGCGCGCCTTGGCAGTGTCTGCTTCCATCAGCACCACGGCGGCAGCGGCGTCGTTGATGCCCGAGGCGTTGCCGGCTGTGACGGTGCCGTTTTCCTTGATGAACGCAGGTTTGAGTTTGGCCAGGTCCGCCAGTGTGCAGTTGGGACGGTAATGCTCGTCGGTGTCAAAGACAACATCGCCTTTTCGGCTTTTGAGTGTGACCGGCATGATCTGGCTCTTGAAGTAACCGGCCTTAATCGCTCGCTCAGCCCGGTGGTGGCTTTCAAGCGCCAGTGCGTCCTGATCGGCACGCGTAATGCCCCATTTGGCCGCAATGTTCTCGGCCGTCACGCCCATGTGGACGGTGTCAAACGGGTCGTGCAGCGCACCCACCACCATATCGACCATTTTGCTGTCGCCCATGCGCGCACCCCAGCGCAGGTTGAGGCTGGCGTAGGGCGCGCGGCTCATGCTCTCTGCACCGCCGCCGAGCGCAATGTCACAGTCTCCCAGCAAAATACTTTGGCTGGCAGAAACAATGGCTTGCAGACCCGAGCCGCACAGCCGGTTGACGTTGAAGGCCGGTGTACCTTCGGCACAGCCGCCATTGATAGCCGCCACGCGCGACAGGTACATGTCCTTGGGTTCGGTGTTGACGACGTGACCGAACACCACGTGGCCGACATCCTTGCCGTCCAGGGCGGCACGTTTGAGGGCCTCACGCACCACTTGCGCGGCCAGCTCGGTCGGGGCAATGTCTTTCAGACTGCCGCCATAGGTACCAATGGCAGTGCGCACACCGCTGACGATGACAACTTCACGGGACATGAGATTCTCCTAAATTGATGGGTGTAAAGAAAATACTGTCCTGCGGGGCGGTCTGACCGATAGCATCATCTTGGCCACAAGCTCATTCGCGAACATCGCCAATCGGGTTGTTGCCAAAATCAGGCCGCGCCAGGTAAGCCAGCACGCGGCTCGCTGCCTGCGTCGGTGCTGTGAGCTGGCCGTTTAGCTTCAGATTAAAAAAAGTCTTCTGATCCGGAAATGCCGACGCGTCAGTGCCGCGCAATTCAAGTTGCATGTCCGTATCAATCACGCCGGGCGCCAGTGCGCAGACTTTTGCCCCGTGCGGTTTGAGCGCCTCGTCCAGTGCCAGACAACGCGTGAAGTGGTCCAGGCCGGCCTTGGCAGCGCAATAAGCGGCTTGCGAGGCCATCGCCCTGCGCGCCAGTTCGGAAGAAATATTGAGCACTTTGCGCGGTACATGCCACGGCTCGGTCGCCCGCAAAAATGCGGCTGTGATGGCCAGCGGGGCTTCCAGGCCGACTCTCAGCGCGTGGGCCAGATCGCGTGGATCGGAGGCACTCAGCGGGGCAATTTGTGGCAACACACCGGCATTGTTGATCAGTGTCGCGCTGGCAAACGAGCCCGCCGCGCGACTTTCGAGCCATTGCGCCAGCTGCGCCGCCGCCTCAACGCCGTGTTCGAGATCCATGGGCCATTGTTCGAGTGGGCAGCCCAGCGTGTCAGCTCGGCTGGTCAGTGCTTTGTTGCGATGGCGTGAAATGCACAGCAGCATGTGCTCGGCGCTCAGCAGTTGTTCTGCCATGGCCAAGCCCATGCCACGTGATGCGCCGGTAATGATGTAGAGATGTTGGGCCATGCCTTATTGTCGGGCAACACCGCCAGTTCAACGCGGTGTCCCGCGGCGGGTGATGTCGGCCAGCGTGACCTTGTCCAGCTCCGCCAGAAAGCTTTGCAGTGCCGTTTTGAAAACCCGCTTTAGCTGGCAATGAGTGCTGAGGGTGCAGGCATTGTGCTTGGCGTCAAAACACTCCACCAGCCGGAAATCTGTTTCAGTTTGCCGCACCACATCGCCAATCCGGATGTCAGCAGCAGGTTTAAGCAGGCGCAAGCCGCCGCCGCGTCCGCGTGTCGTTTGCAGCAAACCCTGGCGCGCCAGGTCATTGACAATCTTCATCAAATGATTTTTGGAGACGGCATGGCTGTCCGCCAACTCGGCTATGGTCACCGAGCGCTCGGGGTGCCGCGCGCAGAACATCAAAACCCGCAGCGTGTAGTCGGTGTAGTCGGTCAGTCTCATGGGTGCCTTTCAACATTTTCCTCACGGCGCATTTTATGGCACATTGTGGTTAAGATGCATATAAAATGCCTTTATTAAAATCCGTGCTGTACTTGTCATTCCACCACCATGAAATCAAATTCCTTACCCATCTTCACAGCGGCCCAAGCCACCGCACCCGCCCTTAACGGTCTGCCCTTTTTGCGGCTTGGTTTCCGGCCTTTTTATATTGGCGGCGCGTTGCTGGCTGCACTTAGTGTGCCGCTTTGGGTGGCCATCTTTTTGGGTTGGCTACAACTGACGCCGGCGTCGCAGCCGCTGCTTTGGCATGCCCATGAGATGCTTTTTGGTTTTGCCGTGGCCATCATCGTGGGATTTCTGATGACCGCTGGCAAAACCTGGACTGGACTGGCGACGCCGCGCGGCCCCACGCTTGCGGCGCTGGTCTTGTTGTGGCTGGCCGCACGCGTAGCCTCGGTGGTCGGACCGTATCTGGCTTATGCGTTGCTTGACATTGCGCTGTTGCCGGTGGTGGCGGGCATTCTGGTCAACATCCTGCTGCGCTCGCGCAACTACCGCAACCTGGCGTTGGCCTTGATGCTGGCGTTGCTGGCGAGTGCCAACCTGGTGTTTCATCTGGCGGTAATGGACCGATTGCAGGTGTCGCCGATGACGCCCCTGTATGGCGGGCTGGCGCTGATTGTGCTGATTGAGTGTGTGATGGCCGGTCGCGTGATTCCCGCCTTCACCATGGCGGTCACA
>JADGRK010000270.1 GCA_017880985.1 Rhodoferax sp.
ATATAGTCCAGATCACGGGCCCGGTTGTCGCGGTCACGGCGGGGGTAGGCACCAAGTTCGAGATTTTCCTGTACCGTCAGAGTGGTCAGCGTGGCACGGCCTTCAGCCACCTGCACAACACCACTTGATACGATCTTGTGTGGCGCCATTTTGGTCAAGTCCTTGCCATCGAACGTGACACGGCCCGCGGCTTTTTTGACCAGGCCCGAGAGTGCCAGCAGGGTGGTCGATTTACCGGCACCGTTGGCGCCAACCAGCGTGGTGATCTGGCCTTCGTGCAGCTCCAGGTCAATGCCCCTCACCGCTTCAATATTACCGTAGGCGATTTTAAGGCCGCTGACCTGCAGCAGTGGCGCGCTCATGCCGCAACTCCCGTTGCGTCAACGGTCACTTCATCGTCTTCGCGGCCAAGGTACGCCTCGATCACCTGCGGGTCGTTGCGGATGGTGTCGGGACTGCCGCGCGCAATAATGCACCCAAAATTCAGGACGGCGATGTCCCCGCACAGGCCCATCACAAAACGCATATCGTGTTCAATCATAAAAATCGTGTAGCCGCGTGCGCTGATGTTGCGGATTTCGTGCATCAATTCGACTTTTTCGCTGCTGCTCATGCCGGCTACCGGCTCATCAAGCAGCAGCAGTTTTGGATTTGTCGCCAGGGCACGCGCCAGTTCCAGCTTGCGCTGCTCGCCATAAGAGAGATTGTCGGCCTTGTCGGTCGCCTTGTGGTCGAGTTTGACCCACGACAGCAGTTCGTATGCGCGCTCGCGGGCCCGGCGTTCCTCGCTGCGGAACAGCCCGGAGCTTGCCAGCAGGCCGAGCGAGCCATATTTCAGCTGCGCGTGCAGGCCGACCATCACGTTCTCTAGCAGCGACATTTCCTTGAAGATACGGATGTTCTGGAAGGTGCGGGCAATGCCCAGACGCGTGATGTCGTGCGGTTTGCGGCCCGCCAGATTCCGACCGTTGAACTCAATGCGGCCGCCGGTGGGGGGCAGCAGGCCGGTGATTAGGTTGAAGACGGTCGTTTTGCCGGCCCCGTTTGGGCCGATCAGGCCAAAGATGCCGCCCTGTGGAATCTCCAGATTCACGTCTTGCAGGACCTTGAGGCCGCCGAAGTGGCGCGAGAGCGACTCCAGCCGCAGTGAGGTGCTCATGCCCGGCTCTCTCGTCTGCCAAACCACTGCTGAAAACGGGCCGGATCCCAGATGCCCTTGGGCAGAAACAGTACGATCAACACCAGGATGAAGCCGTTGACGACCAGCCGGAAGTCTTTGAACGAGCGCAGCATTTCCGGCAGCAGCGTGAGGATAACGGCACCAATCACCGGGCCGGTCAGGTTGCCAATACCACCGAGGATGGCCATGGTGAGGATGTCCACCGCGCGGTCAAAGCCGTATTCACTGGGGCCGATGAAAAAGGTCAGGTGGGCATTGAGCGTGCCGGCCAAACCTGCAATGGCCGCACCCAGCACAAAGGCCAGCATCTTGTGGGCCCCTACGTCGATGCCCATCAGGCCGGCCGCGGTCTCGTCTTCCTTGATCGATTCGAAGGCGCGTCCGACCTTGGAGCGACGCAGGCGCCAGAGCAGGGCCAGCGTGAGAACCAGGGCCAGCGCCACATGCCACCACTGAGTCGATTGCGGGATGCCATTGAGCCCCAGCGCGCCACCTGTGATGGATTCGGCGTTGAGCAGGGCAATGCGCACCACCTCACCAAAGGCGAGGGTCGCCATGGCCAGATACACGCCCGAAAGTCGCAAGGTGGGCTTGCCGATCACGAAGGCCATGAGCGCCGGAGCGGCCATGCCAGCCGCCAGCGCGAGCGGGAACGGCAGACCATAGTTCATCGTCAGCAGGGCCGAGGTGTAGGCCCCGATGCCCATGAAAGCCGCATTGGCGATGGCCAGCATGCCGCACGAGAGGGTCAGGTAGATGGAGAGGGCCAGCAATGCGTTGGTGCCCAGCGTGAGTACCAGATTGCTGTAAACCGACCAGAAGTTGTTGAACCAGTCCATTTTCAGTGCCCGCCCGGCCGCCCGAAGGACACTGAGCGCCCCCCCTGGGGGCAGCGAACGAAGAGAGCGTGGGGGAATTTCATTTCAAACCTTGCGTTCTTGCAGGGTGCCGAAAAGCCCCTTGGGCCGCACCAGCAGGATCAGAAAGAGCAGGCCAAAGGCCACCGCGTCGCGCATGCTGGAACCGATATAGGCCACCGACAGCACCTCGGCAAAACCCAGGAACAGGCCACCCAGCAGGGCGCCACGGATGTCCCCCATGCCCCCCAGGATGATTACCGCAATGCCCTTGTGCAACATGGGCTGGCCCATCAGCGGAAAGAGTGCATTCGAATACAGGCCGATCAACACACCGGCCACACCGCCCAACCCGGCCGCGGCAAATGAGGTGAGGTAAAACAGTCCTTCGACGTTGATGCCCAGCAGATAGGCCGCCTTGGGCGATTCGGCAATGGCGCGCAGCGCGCGGCCAAGCTGGGTTTTCTTGAGGACCAAGAGCAGCACGGTCATCAGCACAAATGACAGCAGGATGATGCCGAGCTCGAGTGCCGTCAGACTCATGCCGCCCAGGCTCAGAGTCTCCTCCGATACCAGCCCCGACGGAAAACGCAGGTTCTGGGCACCAAAGATGCCCTGGACGCCGTTATTCAGGATGATGGCCACGCCGATGGTGGCGATCATCGGAATCAGATGCGGTGCATTGCGCGCGCGCAGCGGCCGCAGCACGAGAAAATCAATCACCAGACCAACCCCACCGCAGAACAGGAAGGCGAATAGCAGCGCACCCCAGAGCGGAAAAGCGAACCGCGCCACGGCCTGCTCCGCCGCATAGGCTCCGACCATGAAAATCGCGCCATGGGACAGGTTGATGACACCCAGAATGCCAAAGACGAGCGTGAAGCCCAATGCAAACAGGGCGTAGACGCACCCGAGCGACAAGGCGTTGACAAGTTGCTGTTCCAGCACGATGGGTAATCTCAAATAAAGCGCAGCAATGCGCGGGGATGAATAAAGACGGTGCAAAAACCAGGCGCGGCAAGCCGCACCGTCTCACTGGCTGAGGTGCCTATTTTTCGATGACGAATTGGCCACCCTTGGTCACACTGACGATCGGGGTTTGCTGCGCGTCATAGCCGGCTGGCTTGCCAGCGCGGTCGCTGGCGCGGCGGAACTGGAATGCGCCGGTCGCACCGGTCCACTTCACGTTGGGCAGGGCATCGCGCACCGCGCTGCGGTCAGTCGCCAGGTTACCGCTGAGCTTGACTTGCTTGAGCGCCTGGGTCGTGATGTACAGCGCGTCGTAAGACTGAGCCGCGAATTGGTCGGGTGCAGTCTTGTACTTGTCGCTGTAAGCCTTGACGAACTTGCTGTTTTCAGCGCTGGTGTTGCTGGCCGACCAGGGGCTACCCACGTACAAACCGTCCGACTTGTCTCTGGCAAGATCGAAAACCTTGACCGAGTTCATGCCATTGCCGCCGATGAACGGCACGTTCAGGCCGATCTGGCGGGCCTGCACCATGATGGGTGCGCCTTCAGCCAGCAACGCCGACAGCACGATGGCGTCGGGGTTGCCGGCCTTGATTTTGGTCAGTTGAGCCTTGAAATCGACGTCGCCTTTGGCAAAAGTCTCGGTTGTCGTGACGGGAACCTTCAGGTCTTCCAGCGCTTTCTTGAAGTTGTCGTAACCACTTTTGGTGAACACGTCATCATTGCCATACATGACGGCAACCTTCTTGATGCCGGATTTTTTAATCGCCATCTTGATGGTTTCGGGCAACACGTCGGCTTCGGTCACCGAGTTGCGGAACACACAATCGCCAATCGAGGTGATGCCATCGGCTGTATTTGAGGTGCCAAAGGCCACGGTCTTGGCAGCTTGCGCAATTGGGTCGGCGGCCTGAGCCGAGTTCGACAGCGTGGGGCCGAACACCAGCAGCACCTTGTCCTGGAAAATCAGTTTCTTGAAGACGTTGATGGCTTCTTCCTTTTTGCCCTGTTCATCTTCAATCACCAGTTGCAGCTTGTCGCCATTGATGCCACCGGCGGCGTTGATCTCATCGAGCGCGAGCTGGAATCCATTGCGGATGGAGATGCCGTACTGCGCGGCACCGCCTGACAGGGCTTCGGCCGCACCGAGCTTGATATCGGCGGCATTGGCGCTAAAAGCGGCGGCGAGCGCACACGCTAGGAGTGAAGTTGTGAAGGGTTTTTGTCTCATTTTGGAATCCTTTGGAATGCACATTGAAAGGT
>JADGRK010000271.1 GCA_017880985.1 Rhodoferax sp.
TTTCTCTCAGGTAGCAGCGTGACCAGGTCAAGTTGCCCAGGTCGCGAGCCGGCGGTCCAGGAAACGGAGAGCCGGATTTCGTGCAGGGGCACGGCCTGCGGGGTGCTGACGCCGCTGACATAGGGGCTACTGCGCACTTGCCACTTGAATCCGGCGCTCTCACCGTCCTCGTTCCAGCCATCTGACCGCACACTATTGCGGCTGGCTAACAGGGACTCTGCCAGCCAGACTGCTTGCTGCTGCTGAACCACGTCACTCACATGGCGAGCGCTGCCACCGGCTACCCGATAAAGCAGACCTAATGACATGGCCATGATGGCAAAAGCCACCAACAACTCCAGCAATGAAAACCCGCGCTGAAAGTAGCGCCGTTGGTAGCGCTTTTGTGGTGTGGCACGCCTTTTCATGGGGTACGCGGCTCTTGCGTGATCTGCCCAAACAGCCAGTCAACACGAATGCGTACGCCTGCACCAGATCGCCTGACCAGTTCAATGGTTCCGCCGGTAGATCCGCCTTCCGGCATAAACGCGATGCTTGCCTGCTGGGTGTTGTCTGGCAGCTCATTGCCTCCTACTGTGGTCTTGACCTCCAGTGAACTCGGCAACGCCTTGAACGGTCGACCCACAATACCAAACTGCCGATCAGACAGATCGACACGAAAGACGACGGTTTGACCATAGGCCAGCGCCTGCTGTCGCGCCTGTTTGAGGTCAACCACGATGGCGCGCACAGTGTCACGGTATTGGCTGACGTCACGCAGCCGATCAAATGCGGGGGGCACCAGGGCGACCAGCAGGGATCCAATGGCAAGCACTACCAGCAACTCGATCAGCGTGAAACCCCGCAGATCCCTGTTGACTTGGCCGCCATCCCGGCGTCGTTGTTGGTCAGGGCTTATTGCGGATATCGGCGTTTTCACCTTCGCCGCCCGGTAATCCATCAGCGCCCAAAGAAACAATTTCAACGCCGCCATCAGCCGTCGGGCTGGCAAATTTATAGGGCTTGCCCCAGGGGTCGTTGGGCACGCCACCCTTGAGGTAAGGACCATTCCATCCGTTGGCGGCGGCGGGTTTGTTGACCAAAGCGTCAAGGCCTTCGGCAGTGGAGGGAAAGCGTCCAACGTCCAGTTTGAATAGCTCAAGGGTCTTTTCAAGGTCAGCGATCTGCACGGCGGCGGTCTTGGATTTAGCCCCGCCAAGCAGACCCAGCACGCGCGGACCCACGAGGCCGGCGAGCATCGTAAGAATGGCCAGGACAACCAGCAATTCGATCAAGGTGAAGCCCTTGTTTCGGCGCGTTGCGGGCGACATTTTGAGGTGGTTTGGGTGCATGAACGATCACAAGTGATTAACAAAAAATTATAGGGCACTTCCATCTATCTCGTGACCGATGCCACGGCCCCGCCATTTCAGGCCTTGATATACCGCCGACGCAGTCCAAGAAAGGGCCGCTCTACAAAACGCATGCTAAGGTAACTGATTGGAATCATCGCAACGAAGGCCAGCAATGAGACTGGCAGTGCCACATAGAAATTGGAGAGGTCCAGCACATTAACGTGAATCCATTGGGCAACAGCGAAAACAAAATAAAAGTGCAACAAGTAAATCGAATATGAGTATTCACCGAGGATGGCAAGCAGATTTGACAAGGGCCCTTCCCTGTGCAAAAACGACCCGTCATACCAGGCGATCAATGCAGCAAACGCGAGCCCTTCGAATGTTGGAAGCACAATCCAGAGTGCCGAAGGGGATGGGTAAGTCGGCTGTAGGTAGAACCCCCCGCTTTTATCGAACCACCAGTACAGCGTGATGAAAGCCGCAGCAATACCTGCAGCCCGTGCATGCCGGCCTATCAGGTGGGCGCGACCATGAAAGGCAATGATCCCAAGTACGAATTGGTCAATACGCCCGAAAATTGTCGAATAGGCAAGGCTCTGTACTTCACCGGTCCATGCGTGATAGCCGGTCCGAAACAGGATGGCAAGCGCCAGTAACAGCCAAAGTCCCTGGTGCCAGCGCCGCACGAGGAGCAGTAACAGAGGTAACAGCAAGTAAAAATGCAGTTCAACCGTGATTGACCATCCGCCGTTGGGCCAGGTCGGGAACACCAGCCCACCTGGTATGGATCGCAGGTAACCCAATGCTGCCTGGGGGCTTCCGCTGGCCAGTGCCTCGCCCAACGCGTTGATAGCGATGACCAGCAACAACAGCGGCATCAGTCTGAGCAGGCGGTTCCAGAAAAAAAGGTGGTAAATGACACGTTTGCCATCCAGCAACTTTGCAAACAGGTAACCACTCAAAGTCATAAACAGGGCAACACCAACATGCCCTTCGTCAAACAGGACCCACGGACCCCAAACCGGGGAGCCTTCGAACGCGACAGGCGAGCCTTGCTGTCCGTGGATGAAGTGCCAGACAAAAACCAACATGGCGGCGATGGCACGGACATGATCAAGTGCTACATAGTGTTCGCCGGACGTCGATTTCATCGCATTTGTTTGGAGAAGTCCTCTAAACAGCCAGGTCGTTAACCGACAGGATGCCCAGCATGATAGACACAATGATGGTGGCAATGACCAGGCCAAGCACCAGGATCAGCAGCGGTTCGAGCAGTGTCAGCCCGCGCTTGATGCCGGTTTCGACATCGCGGTTGAAAATACGGGCGAGTTCCAGCAGCATGGGGCCCAGGCGGCCGGTTTCTTCTCCGACCTTGATGAGGTTGATGGCCAAGGGTTCGAAGATACCACTGGCTTTGAATGCGTCAACCATTTTGCCGCCGCCTTTGACTTTGGGCACAACGCCTTCAAGGGCTTGGCGCAGGTTGAGGTTTCCCACCGTCTGGGTGGCAATGTTCAAGGCCGAGATCAAGGGCACACCATTGCCAAGCAGGGTGCCCAGTGAACGTGCAAATAAAGTGAGGTCATATTTGAGCATGAGCTTGCCCACCAAGGGCAGGCGCAGCGCACGAGTTTGCCGCCATTGGTGCCCGGAGGGGGTTTGCCACCAGCGATTGAGCAGCCAGAACAGAATTAACAGGCCAACTCCGATGATGAGACCATAGTCGGTAAAGGCGTGCCCGATGGTCATGATGATTCGGGTTGGCGTGGGCAGGGCATCGCCCATGCCCTTGAAGAGGGTTTCGAACTGTGGCACGACAAAGCCCAACATGGCAATGATCGAAAGCACCGCCACGCCGAGCAGGATGGCGGGGTAGATGGTGGCGGAAACAACGCTCTCACGCAGGGCACGCAGACGCTCCAGATGTTCAACCATGCGTTCAAGCACGTCACTGAGCTGACCACTGGCTTCGCCGGAACGAATCATATTGATGTAGAAATCGCCAAACTGCCGAGGATGACGTTTGAGCGCACGGCTCAAGGGAATGCCGCTTTTGACGTCGTCGAGAATGGTCTGTGTGAGACTGATCATGGCCGGCTTGGCGCTCATGCCAATGAGAACCCGCAATGCGTTGTCGAGCGCCAGCCCGGCCTTGAGCATGATAGACAACTCGCTGGTCATGACCAGGACATCGGCTTGGGTAATGGCGCTGGATGCGAACCGGCCACCCAGGCGAGAGGGACTCGCTACCCGGTCGGTCGCCGCTGTGGCGAAGCTGTCTGCGGCACCCGCCTCGCTGACCTGTAGCGGTGTGAGGCCCTGGACCCGCAGTTGTTGCATGGCTTGGGCGAGGCTTGCAGCCTGCAAGTGGCCTTCGACGATTTGCGCGTCGGCTCGTGCCGCTTTCCAGACGAAATTAGACATCGCCGTGGTCCTGCGTCACGCGCAGCAGCTCATCCAGACTGGTGGTACCGGCAGCGACCTTGAGGAGGCCGTCTTCATACAAAGTGTGCATGCCCGCGGCGGCAGCTTTGGCATGCAGGGCCGTGGCGTCGAGTCCGTCCAGGATGCCGCGACGCATACTGTCGTCAATGACGAGCAGTTCGTGGATGCCGCAGCGCCCGTCATAGCCTGTTTGACGGCAATGCTCGCAACCCACCGATTTGAAGAGCTGCGGCGGGTTCAACCCGAGACGTTGCAACCCACTACTCATCAGCAACGATGGCTCCGGTTCGTAGGCTTGTTTGCACTGCCCGCACAGGCGCCGTACAAGCCGCTGAGAGATCACGCCGTTAACCGACGATGTGATGAGGTACGGCTCGATGCCCATGTCCTGCAGCCGGACAATTGCCCCGGCAGCGGTGTTGGTATGCAAAGTTGATAGCACCAAGTGCCCAGTCAAT
>JADGRK010000272.1 GCA_017880985.1 Rhodoferax sp.
CTGACACACCGCTTGAAGCACATGAACCCGCGTGCGCCGCAAAAAGCAGTTCATTTTGGTGAAGTGGCGCTATCAGAGGTGTTTGATCTGCGTGGCTTCAATCTGAATGCCAAACTTGATATTGACCCGGATTTCCTCAAGGAAGAGGCGCTTGAGCACGAGCACCACGAGCATGAGCACGGGGAGCATTGCGATCACCCCTCGCACCAGCATGGCGCTCATCATCACCACGAGGATGACGTCAAGAGTTTTGTCTTCAAGTCAGATCGCGCCTTTGATCCGGCCAAACTGGAAGACTTTCTGGGCGCCATTGTCAATATTTATGGCCCGCGGATGTTGCGCTATAAAGGTGTCTTGCATATGCACGGCACTGATCGAAAAGTGATCTTTCAGGGTGTGCATCAATTGATGGGCAGTGATCTGGGGCCAGCCTGGGCAGAAGATGAAAAACGCAACAGCAAAATGGTGTTCATCGGCATTGACTTGCCACAGGACATTTTTTTGCAGGGCATGGAACAATCCCTTGTTTGATTCGAACTTGTATTCTTAGGACGGAAAGCGGATGTTTGTCTCGATTTTGCAACTGATGGGTTTCCCGGTGGGTAAACCTGTAAACTCGCGCGCCAAAGAAGGAGCGCAAAATCAGCCCTCAAACGCACGCATTGATGGTTCAAGCTCAAAGGCTTCGGATCTCCCTGCGAACACCAAGCAAACAAGACAGGCATCAGGCGGCGGTGCAGGTGCGCAAGAACATTCTGCAAGGAGACCAGACATGAAATCTAAAATCGGGAAAACCAAGGTGGCTGCGAAAGTGGTCCGCGCGGTCGTCAAGGCCAAGCCGATCGCCCAAGCCCATGTCAAGCCGCTACCCAGGCCGAAGGCGAAGCCAATGCCCAAGCCGGTGAACAAATCGGTGATCAAATCAGCGGCAAAGGTGCCAACCAGAGCCGCAGCCAAAGCACCGGCCAAGGCGGTTCCGGGCAAAGCCGTCAAGGCTGCGTCCAAAGTTGTCCCCAGCGGGGTCAAGAAGACGCCGGTCAAGGCCGCCAAACCGACAGTTAAAGTCAAAGTTAAAGCAAAGGATTCCGTGAAATTGATGACTGCGAAAGCTACTAAACCCCAAGTGTTGGCGCCGCCAACCAAAGTGAAACCTCATTTGGCAGCCGTCAAGGGTGCCGTGGTGGCCTCCGGCAAACCGGTCGTGATGGTGCCAGTTGTGCCTACGGCTACGTCGGTGCCGCCCCGGGCGGGCCGTCCGTCCTCGCGTCTTGCTCAATTGACAGTTCCGTCGATGGCGCAGTCGGTCGCCTCTACCGCTGCCAAAGCCAGTTTTACGCAAACCGTCGCATCGCCGCTGATTGTTCCGCCATTGGCTTCGGCCGTCAAAAGAGACCCCAAACTGGCCAATAATTGGAAGACAAAGCCGATTGAGCAATTGACAGATGCTGATCTCATCGCGATGCCCGACGACGCGTACATGAACGACACCCAGCTGGCGTATTTTCGCCGGAAGTTGTTGACACTCAAACACGATATTCTCAGCAACGCGGGTGAAACCACAGAGCACCTGCGGGCCGACACGGTGGTCGTGCCAGACCCGGCGGATCGAGCCACGATTGAAGAAGAGCACGCACTCGAATTGCGGACACGAGATCGTGAACGAAAGCTGCTGAAAAAGATTGAGCAGTCGATTGCGCGAATCGACTCCGGTGACTACGGCTATTGCGATGAAACCGGCGAAGCCATTGGGGTCGGGCGGTTGCTGGCACGCCCGACTGCCAATCTGTCGCTTGAGGCTCAACAACGGCGCGAACTTAAACAGAAAATGTTTGGCGACTGACATAGGACATCGGCAACTTTTCAATCCGCTACTTCATCCCATGGCGACAAAAGACAATAGCTCCGGTTTGCTGTCCAAAATGGCCAGGTTTGTCCGCAATCCGACCAAGGACTGGTCTGAACTGGACTTGCCGGAACCGGAACCGGAACCGGAACATGAAAGTGGTTACAGCAAACTCGCGCTGAAGGCGTTGATTCAGCGCAAGCGGCAAAATGATTTTGTGCGTCGGCGGGAATTCGATCAACTCCGAAAGTTGCGTCGCAATGGGCCGTCGATCAACCCCGATCTGCTTGGCCGACCGTCCTTTTTTCAGACCAGCTCGATCAATCTGGATGATCGCGCACAGACGATCAAGAAGATTGATGAGATCGAAGCCCAGATGTCCAAGCAGTGGTGGAAGGGCAAGAAGGACGGGGTGGCAGCGCCTGAAGCTAACTTTCCGGTTGCGGCCAGTGTGCCTGCGGCGGACGATGACAGCTCACAGATGACTGTTTCATCGCAACAAGGCCTGGGTGTTTTTGAGACCACGCTGCGCTCTGAGTCGGTCCCGGGTTCCGAATCGTTCCAAAGTGCTGACGATGAACCCGCGCAAATGGGTTTATCCAGTTTCAAAAATGATTTGCCAACCGGCACCGCGCGGCACACCGGTGCGTCCAAAGGCCCTCGCAGCAGGATTGGCGACACTGTCGGGAGCGAATTTTCGACTTCCAAATTGTTTTCTGTCAAGTTGGGAGATAGCCTGGCCGACCCTGACCTGGAGGAAGCCGCGATTCGTTTCGCCAATGGCGATGATGCAGGTGCGGAAGCGACTCTGTTGGCGGCACTACAGGCAGATAAAGTCGATCCGGATTCGGCCGACGGCTGGGCAGCGGCCTTGTTCGACCTTTACCGCTCAACCGGGCAGCAGGCCAGCTTTGATCGCGTCGCGATCGAATTCGCTCAGCGTTTTGGACACTCGGCACCGGCCTGGTTCTCAACCCCCGATTTGCTCGGGCTTAGTGCGGCGGCAAGTCGGTCGTCTGGGGCAGCGCTGCCCGTGCAAAATAGCCAGGTCGTTTGGGTCTGCCCGGCAGCGCTTGATTTGCAGGGCATGCAAGCGTTACGTCCAAGCTTGACGCCGACCATGCAGGCTTGGCGATTAAGTTGGAGTCGGCTTGAGAGCATGACGCCGGACGCGGCGCAGGCCTTGGCCGAGTTGTTTGCCCAGTGGTCCCGGGAACCTGTGAGATTGCATTTTGACGGGGCGGATGTACTCGATAAGGCGCTGAGATCATTCACCCCTTCGGGTGACAAACAGGTCGATTTATTGTGGTGGCGACTTCGATTGGACGCCTTGCGTATCATGCGTCGGCAGGATGAATTTGAATTGGCTGCGCTGGATTTTTGCGTAACTTACGAAGTTTCCCCGCCGGCTTGGGAGGATGTGCGCTGTGAGTATGTTCAATCAAGCGCCAATTCATCAGCGCCCCTTGAGGATGCCTATGGATCGTTTGACGATAGCACCTCAACTGCCCCGGCCGACTTTGGTCGGGCCGCAACGGTCCCCATGGAACTGAATAGGACGGCCAGCGTGGTCGAGTTGGCCGGCGAGGTGCTGGGTGATGCGGCCGAAGCGCTTGACAAGCTGCAGGCTGGATTCAGAGGGGCCAATCGTCTTGTTATTTCCTGTGCCCGCTTGATTCGCGTCGATTTTTCGGCCGCCGGGAGCGTTTTGAACTGGGTTGCCGCGCGTGAGTCTGAGGGTTGTCATGTCCAGTTTCGTGATGTACCGCGACTGGTGGCGGCATTTTTCAACGTGATCGGTATCAACGAACACGCCCGGGTCGAGTTGCGGACCAGTTGATTCGCAACCTCAACTTCAATCAGCATGGAACAATTTCACGGTACGACCATCATCAGCGTGCGACGCAAGTCGCCTGAAGGCATGCAAGTGGCCATTGGTGGCGACGGGCAAGTCACTTTGGGCAACATTGTGGTCAAAGGAACTGCGCACAAGGTGCGCAAGCTTTATCATGGCAAGGTTCTGGCCGGGTTTGCTGGTGCCACTGCCGATGCTTTTACCCTGTTTGAGCGCTTTGAAGCGAAGCTGGAGAAGCACCAGGGACACCTGGTACGCGCTGCCATTGAGCTCACCAAAGACTGGCGCACCGATCGCGTCTTGCGCCGTCTGGAGGCGATGCTGGCGGTGGCCGACAGTGAGGCCTCTCTCATCATCACCGGCAATGGTGATGTCCTTGAGCCTGAAAACGGCATCGTCACCATCGGCTCCGGTGGCGCGTACGCGCAGGCAGCAGCCATCGCCTTGCTCAATCACACCGAGCTGTCAGCGCAGGAGATTGTCAAGAAGTCGCTGGAAATTGCTGCCGAGATCTGCATCTATACCAACATGAACCACACT
>JADGRK010000273.1 GCA_017880985.1 Rhodoferax sp.
CGCGCTGGCGCGCTACGCTTTGGCACGGGCGATTTTGCCCAACCCATTCCCGTGCACCATGCTGCCAGTCCCGACGAACTGGGCGAGCTGGCCGCCACCATCAACACCATGGGCGGCGACATCCACCAGATGCTCGACGCCAAGCGTGCGCTGCTGCTGGCCATCAGCCACGAGCTGCGCAGCCCGCTCACCCGCGCCCGCCTGAACACTGAGCTGCTGCCTGAAACTGCCGACGTGCAACCCAGCCGGGAGGCCCTGCTGCGCGACTTGGGCCTGATGCGCGACCTGATCACCGACCTGCTGGAGAGCGAACGCCTGGTCAGCCCCCATGCCGCCTTGCAGCGCGAACCCACTGATCTGGCCGCTTTGGTGGACGAGGTAATTGCCGGCCTGGACGGCGCACTCCAAGTGCAGCAACACATTGCCCCTGGCTTGCCCGCACTGGCGCTGGACCGAGCGCGCATACGCCTGCTGCTGCGCAACCTGCTGGACAACGCCCTGCGTCACAGTGCCGACGCACCGCAGCCGCCCACCCTCCAGGTGCAGGCGGACAAGCTGGGTAAAAGGCAGGGCGTGCGCATCACTGTGCGCGACTACGGCCCCGGTGTGGCTGAAGACCAGTTGCCCCACCTGGCCCAGCCCTTTTACCGGCTTGATGCCGCGCGCGAGCGCGCCACCGGTGGCGTGGGTCTGGGGCTGTACCTTTGCAAGCTGGCGGCCCAGGCGCATGGCGGCACTTTCAGTGTGCGCAATGCACAGCCGGGGCTGGAGGTCAGCGTTACGCTGCCGGGAACGGCTGTGTAAGCGTCCACAATGATGCTTATGAATAACAATCTTCAATCCCTCACCCAATCCCTGCGCGATTTCGCCGCAGAGCGTGATTGGGCGCAGTTTCACTCGCCAAAGAATCTCGCTTCGGCCCTCGCGGTGGAAGCCGCGGAGTTGCTTGAGCCCTTTCAGTGGCTGACCGAAGAGCAGAGCCGAAATCTTTCTGCGCCGAAGAAGGCTGAAGTTGCCGCTGAGGCGGCAGATGTATTGCTGTATCTCCTGCAGCTCTGCGACAAACTGCAAATTGATCTGATGGAAGCCGCGCGCATGAAACTGATCGTGAATGGCGAAAAGTATCCGGTTGCCCGCGCACACGGCTCCAGCAAGAAATACACGGATATCTAGCTTGCCCAGCAGAACGGCTCTAATGTCTCTGTGAAGATTTTCCTGCCAAGGCATGAGGCAGACTTGATACGTCTTGTCATTTGCTATTATAAAAGTAGCTGCTTGCGCAATGATTGCGGGCGCTGGAGGCCAATTTAACCTGCATATTTTTCCGTTCCTCCCTTTGCAGGCCCTAGAATGGCTGGCAAAGGAGACGGCATGACGCCAGAGCAACACGCCAGAGTCAGCATTGACGCGCTGCTGCAGCAAGCAGGCTGGCACGTCTGCCGTATGGCTGATGCCAACATCCACGCCGCCCGTGACGTAGCGCTGCGCGAATTCCTCCTCAACACCGGCTACGGCTTTGCCGACTACCTGCTCTACATCGACGGCAAAGCCGCTGGTGTGATCGAGGCCAAGAAAGAGGGCGCCACGCTCACCGGGGTCGAAGTGCAGTCGGCCCGCTATCCGATGAAGTGGATCAGGCGCTGCGGGTTCGCTTCGGTGATCGGTTCACCAAGTTGGACAAAACGGCGGTCCAAGCGGTGGTGACGGCCCAAGTGGAAGGCAGCGTGACCAATGGCCGCATGCAGGAGATTACCGGGGAGCACTCCAAGGACATCACTGGCGTGCTGCAAAACTTGGTGCGCGATGGCCTGCTGACGCAACAAAACCAGCGCCGCTGGGCAAGCTACCGCGTGGCGGAGGACTCCCCCCAATCAGACGGCGACTCCCACCCCCGACAGTGCCAGAGTGCCGCGACCCGCTGGATGTGCCGTTCATGCACCTGGCAGTGGCGGGCAAGGCAAAAGTGCTGGTGTCCGGTGACCGGGACTTGCTGGCCCTGGCGGATGTGTTTGAAACGACCTGCGGCTGCCCGATCGTGAGTCTGGATGCGTTTGTCCGGACTTTTCTGGCTGGATAGGGTGGCTAAATTGCTATAAAAAACATAGTTTCTTACGCAATGACGACGGGGGCTAACGGCCAATTTGCTTCTTGAGTAAGATGGCAAACGCCCCGGTCGCTGATTTGCAGTAATTCTGCTAAACTGCATTAATGCAAGCCACTCTCACCATCAATAGCCGCGGCGTGGTCACGTTGCCGGCAAAGCTGCGCCAGGCCATGGGCCTGAAGACTGACGATCAACTGATCGCAGAAACAACGCCCCAAGGCCTGTTGCTTCGGCCAGCGGTTACTCTTCCGCTGGAGCTGTACACACCCGAACGTGTGCAGGAGTTCGACGAGGCCGAGGCCGAGCTGGCCGCCGTGCGGCGCAAACGCTAAAGCCTGCCACAGCCCATGCGCATTTTTCTGGACGCCAACGTCCTGTTTTCAGCGGCCAAGTCGGCGGGTGCCATTCGTCAGTTGCTGCACGATTTGCACGCAGATGGCCAAGCCCTGGTGGCAGACGAATATGTGGCCACCGAGGCGCGCCGCAATATAGACGCCAAGGCGACCGGTGATGCAGCGCAATATCTGCAAGCTTTGCTCACGCAAATTGAAGTGAGTCCTGTGCAATATCCCGCAATGGCGCAGGCGGCGGTGCTCTGGTTGCCAGAAAAGGACCGTCCAGTGTTGATGGCCGCCATGGCTTTGAGGTGTGATGCACTTGTTACGGGCGACCGAACACACTTTGGTCCCGCATACGGCAAGACATTTGATGGTGTCACCATCTATTCCCCAGCCCAATTGGCACTGGCGATATTTCCTCCAGCACAAGAAGCATCATGAACTCAGCCACCATCGTCCAGAAACTCTGGAACTACTGCAACGTGCTGCGCGACGACGGCATGAGCTATGGCGACTATGTCGAGCAGCTCACTTATCTGCTGTTCCTCAAGATGGCTCACGAGCGCAGCCAGCCGCCATGGAAGCAGCCCAGCCCGATTGCCAAGGGGTTCGACTGGCCCTCACTGCTGGCCAAAGACGGCGACGAACTGTTCGACCACTACCGCCACACGCTGGAGAAGCTGGGGGCCGAGAAGGGCACCATCGGCCTGATCTTCGGCAAGGCGCAAAACAAGTTCCAGGACCCGGCCAAGCTGCGCCGCCTGGTGGTGGACCTGATCGACTGCGAGAACTGGTCGGCCATGGGCGCCGACGTGAATGGCGACGCCTACGAGGGCCTGCTGGAGAAGAACGCGCAAGACACCAAGAGCGGGGCCGGCCAGTACTTCACGCCGCGCCCGCTGATTCAGGCGATGGTGGACTGCATCGCACCGAAGCCGGGCGAGACGGTGTGCGACCCGGCCTGTGGCACCGGCGGCTTTTTGTTGGCCGCGCACAACCATGTGGCGCAGCACAACCCCAACCTCACGCGCGAGCAGAAAAAGCATCTGAAAGAACACGCCTTGCGCGGCTGGGAGCTGGTGCAAAGCACGGCGCGCCTCGCCGCCATGAACATGATGCTGCACGGCATTGGCTCCGACAAGTCGGTGCCCATCGTGGTGGCCGATGCGCTGGCCGCTGACCCCGGCGAGCGCTTTGACGTGGTGCTGGCGAATCCGCCTTTTGGCAAGAAGAGCAGCACCATGATCACCGGCGCTGAAGGCCGGGTGAGCACCGAAAAAGACGTGATCGAGCGCGACGACTTCTGGGCCACCACGTCCAACAAACAGCTCAACTTTGTGCAGCACATCAAGACGCTGCTCAAGCAGCACGGCCGCGCGGCGGTGGTGCTGCCCGACAACGTGCTATTTGAAGGCGGCGCCGGCGAGACCATCCGCAAAAAACTGCTGCATGAGTGCGATGTGCACACGCTGTTGCGCCTGCCTACCGGCCTGTTTTATGCGCAAGGTGTCAAGGCCAATGTGGTGTTTTTTGAACGCAAACCGGCCAGCGAGACGCCGTGGACGAAGAAGCTTTGGATTTACGATCTGCGCACCAACCAGCATTTCACGCTCAAGACCAATCCGCTCAGGCGCGAGCATCTGGAAGAATTCGTCAAGCTCTACAACCCGGCCAACCGGCATGAGCGCAAGGCGACGTGGTCAGCCGATAAGCCGGAAGGTCGCTGGCGTGTCTACGACTACAGCGAGCTGATCGCCCGCGACAAAGCCAGTCTGGATATTTTCTGGCTCAA
>JADGRK010000028.1 GCA_017880985.1 Rhodoferax sp.
GTTGAGGCCACGATTGCGCTTGGCAATCACGACGCCTTCATAGGCTTGCACGCGTTTGCGGGCGCCTTCAACCACGTTGACGCTGACAATCACCGTGTCACCAGGTGAGAATTCGGGTATGGTTTTTCCGAGACGAGCAATTTCTTCCTGCTCAAGGGTTTGGATCAGATTCATGATTTCCTCAAATGATCTTGGTCGCGCCAGTGTCGGAATTGACACACAGGCTCTGTTGCAAACGCCACAAAGCGGCCAACCAGAGGATCGAAAAGCTTTTAATTATAGCTTGGACAAAAAGTCTTCGTCCATGGCAGTCAGCCGGCCAAGTTTGCGCGCCTGATCGATCAGATCCGGTCGCAGTCGCAAGGTGCCCGCCAGTCGCTGCTCGCGCCGCCAACGCTCAATTTGAACGTGATGGCCGGACAACAGCACTTCCGGCACGGCCCGACCGCACCAGTTTTCGGGGCGCGTGAATTGCGGGCAATCCAGCAAACCATCCAGGCCGGGGTTAAAGCTGTCCTGACTGTGGCTATCCGGCGTGTTCAACACGCCCGGCTGCAGGCGGGCCAGCGCGTCCAGCAAAGCCATCGCAGCAATCTCGCCACCCGAGAGCACAAAATCCCCCAGACTGATCTGCTCGGTGACATGAACATCGATAAAGCGCTGATCCAGGCCCTCGTAACGACCACAAATCAGGATCGCTCCCTGGCTGTCAGCCCATCGCTGGACCATGGTGTGATTGAGCACCGCCCCGGCGGGCGAAAAAAGCACCACCGGCGCCGCATCGCGGCGCTGCGCTTGAATGTCTTTCAGGCACTGAGTCAAGGGCTCGGCCAGCATGACCATGCCGGGACCGCCACCGAAAGGACGATCATCCACTCGCCGGTAATTGCCTGAGGCAAAGTCGCGCAGATTGGCCAGTTTGACATCCACCTGGCCCGACTCAAACGCGCGCCGGGTAATGCCGCTAGTCAAAAAAGGGGCGAATATTTCTGGAAACAGCGTAATGATGTCAAAGCGCATAAGGTCACGCTCAAAAATCGGCCTGCCAGTCCACCAAAATCCGTCGTCCCGGCAAATCGACCTCGTCAATGTAAACCGATACAAATGGAATCATGCGCTCAAGCGTCCTGCCGTCTTGTTCGTAGTCGATGACCAGCACCGTTTGGGCACCAGTCGAGAGCAGTTCCCTGACCGTACCGAGCGCTACGGCCTCACGATTGACCACCTTGAGCCCGATCAGATCGACCCAGTAATACTCATCTTTTTCAGCCGGCGGGAAACTGGAGCGGGCGACAAAAATGCGAGCCCCGCGCAAAGCTTCAGCAGCGGTTCGATCTTCGACTTCATGCGCCGAAGCGACAATGCTATCTGAATGAGTTTTAGCCTCTTTGATGGCCAATTTGGCCACTCCAGAAAAGGTTTTGGCCCCTTTTTCAGAAGGCAATAGAAACCAGCGCTTGGACGAAAAAAGCGCCTCGGGATCGGCGCTATAGGGCAGAACTTTGAACCAGCCCTGGATGCCCCAGGCATCCGCAATGCGCCCAACTTCGATGGCGTCCGCCGGTAGTTCGGCGGCTTCGAGGCCGGGCAACATTGCTCTGGAATCAGGCGGCTTTTTTAGCCGCTTGATCGATCAGGCGCTCCACCGTTGGCGAGGCTTGCGCGCCGACGCTTTTCCAGTAAGTCAGGCGATCCTGTGCAATCCGGATGCTCTCTTCATTGGCAGTGGCAATCGGGTTGTAAAACCCGAGGCGTTCGATGAAGCGGCCGTCGCGACGGGTACGCTTGTCTGCAACGACAATATTGAAAAACGGGCGTGCTTTGGCACCGCCACGGGCGAGTCGAATGACGACCATGATTTATCCTTTGGGATGGCGGGGTTTTAATTCCACCGTTTGATTCAGTATCTAATCCAAGGTTTGAGACACGCGACATGACCAACCGGTCAGCGGCACATTGGATAGTTTTTCATTATAACGTTTCTTCCTTTTATGACCATCATCCGTCCCAGTCAGTCTGAAGATATACCGGCGATCACCGCCATTTATGCTCACCATGTGCTGCATGGCACCGGCACCTTCGAGCTTGAAGCGCCCTCGCAAAACGACATGGCAGAGCGCCGTGCCGATGTGCTGGCCAAGAATCTGCCCTATCTAGTGGCAGTGAAAGGCGACCAGCTACTTGGCTTTGCCTACTGCAACTGGTTCAAACCCCGTCCTGCCTACCGGTTCTCGGCTGAAGACTCGATTTACCTCGCCCCTGAGGCGATTGGATTGGGGCTCGGGCGCGCACTGCTGGCTGAACTTGTAACGCGGGCCGAACAAGCAGGCGTACGAAAATTGATCGCAGTGATCGGCGACTCAGCCAATAGCAGTTCCATCGGTGTCCACCGTTGCACTGGATTTAGCCCCGTTGGCGTGCTCAAATCCTGTGGCTGGAAATTCGACCGATGGCTGGATGTCGTCTTGATGGACAAAGCCCTGGGTCTGGGTGACTCCAGCGCGCCCGCGTAACGCCGACACACATGAAAAACAAAACCATCGCCGCCTGGCTGGCTTTCATTGGTGGCCCTTTGGGTCTGCATCGTTTCTATTTGCGCGGCTGGTTTGACCTGCTGGGCTGGCTGCTGCCACTGCCCACGGCCCTGGGCCTTTACGGCGTTGAGCGGGTGCAGCAGAATGGGCTGGACGATCAGTGGAGCTGGGTGTTGATCCCGCTGCTGGGTTTCACCATCGCGGGTTGCGCCCTCAATGCCATCATCTACGGCTTGATGGCACCCGAAAAATGGAATGCCAGGTTCAATCCGGCAGCACCACCGGATGTGGCACCCGGCCGGACCAACTGGCTCACCATTGGCGCAATTACCCTGGCATTGCTGGTCGGAACCACGGTGCTGATGAGCAGCATTGTGTTCAGCTTGCAACGCTACTTCGAATACCAGATCGAACAAGCACGCCAGATTTCACAATAAAATTGGCCTGTAACCCACGTGCAACGGTCGAAAGAAGCTACATTTTTTATAGCGTCAAAAGATCATCAGACTGATCCAGTAGGCCACTGCGGCAACCAGCGCAGTGGCTGGAATCGTCAAGACCCAGGCCCAGATGATGTTGCCTGCGATACCCCAGCGCACGGCACTGGCGCGCTGGGTGGCCCCGACACCGACGATGGCACCGGCAATGGTGTGCGTGGTGGAAACCGGAATACCCAGAATAGCCGCCATAAATAGCGTGATGGCACCGCCGGTTTCAGCACAAAACCCGTGCACCGGCTTGAGTTTGGTGAGCCGCTGTCCCATGGTCCTGACGATGCGCCAGCCACCAAACATGGTACCCATCGCAATCGCCGTATAACAAGTCACCACCACCCAGGTGGGTGGCGCTTTGTCTCCAATCGCGCTGTAGCCGGTGGCGATCAGAAGCATCCAGACAATCCCGATGGTTTTTTGCGCATCATTGCCGCCGTGGCCCAGACTGTACGCACCGGCCGACACCAACTGGAGCGTCCGAAACCAGCGGTCAACCCGACTCGGTGTGCTCCGACGCAAGGTCCAGGACACCAGGATCAGCATCAAGGAGCCCAAAAGGAACCCCATCAGCGGCGACACAAAAATAAACACCACGGTCTTCATCACACTGGCAAACACCAGGGCCGAAGCGCCCGCCTTAACCATCACCGCACCGACGATGCCACCGATCAGCGCATGCGACGAGCTGCTTGGAATGCCGTAATACCAGGTGATGAAATTCCAGATGATGGCACCCATGAGGGCACCAAAAACAATATTGACATCGATCACGCCCGGATCGGCCAACCCCTTGCCAATGGTGGCCGCGACGCTGAACTGAAAAACAAAAATCGCAATAAAGTTGAATACTGCCGCAAACAGCACCGCTTGCCCCGGCTTGAGCACACCGGTGGACACCACGGTGGCAATCGAATTGGCTGCGTCGTGAAAGCCGTTCATGAAATCAAAAACAACGGCCAGCAACACCAGCAAAATCACCACCCACCACCCGACCTGGACCGACGCCATGACCGATCAGCTTCAGGAGTTTTCGAGGACGATGCCCTCGATGACATTGGCGACGTCTTCGCACTTGTCGGTGATTGTTTCCAGCAATTCGTAAATCGCCTTGAGTTTGATCACTTCGCGCACGTCAGGCTCCTCGCGAAAGAGTTTGCTCATGGCACCGCGCATGATCCGATCCGCATCCGACTCCAGCTGGTCAATTTCTTCACAGGTCTTGAGCGCTGCCTCAGCGGTCGCCGGGTCAGCAATTTTGGCCAGTAAATTAACCGCGTCACGCACGCGCTCGCAGCATTTCACACTGACATCGGTCAGGCGCGCGATGTCCTCGGTCATGTGATGGACGTCATACAGCGCCATGGTTTCGGCCGAGTCCTGAATCAGATCGGCAATATCGTCCATGGTGTTGATCAGACAGTGAATCTGCTCGCGATCGATCGGCGTGATGAAGGTCTTGTGGATGCCCTTGTTGACCTCGTGTGTCACCCGGTCGGCCGCGCGTTCGGCAATGTCAACGTCAGCATTGTATTTTTGGCGCAGTTGAAGATCGCCATAGTTGGCCACCAGTTTGGAAAAGGCGTGCGCCGCCTCCACAATCCGGTCCGCGTGCTGGTTGAACATTTCAAAAAAATTGCCTTCACGCGGCAGTAATTTGGCAAACAGCATCGCTCACTCCATGCAGAAAATTTTCAATCAGATGACTTATTCGAAACTGCCCGCAGTGTAACCGCCGTGCCTGCACGCACGAGCCTCGTGAACGGCAAAAGGTCAGCTACCGCGGAAAATAAAATAGACCGCGCCAATCATGCAAAACGCGGCCCACAGATAGTCCAGCTTGAAGGGTTGCTTGAGATAGAGCATGGCAAATGGCACGAACACGGTCAGGGTGATGACCTCTTGCACGATCTTGAGCTGCGCCACGGTAAAGCCCGCCTGCTGAAAACCGATGCGATTGGCGGGCACTTGCAGCAAGTACTCAAAAAGTGCGATACCCCAGCTCACCAGCGCCGCGATGTACCACGGTGCCGTTGCCAGATTTTTGAGATGGCCGTACCAGGCAAAGGTCATGAAGACATTGCTGCCCATGAGAAGGATGATGGTTTGCCAGAGCAAGGGTATCGATTGAAGCGCGTTCATAATGAAAATTTCCCCGCAGCGATCTGGCGGGCGCCATCGCATAACGCCCCCGTCACACGATTTCTTGGCCTGGAGCAGCGCCGTCTGAGGAAGCTGTAATGAGCTTGTCCGAGTTCAAGGTCATTGCAGTAAATGCCAACGCAATTAGCGTGCTCGATAGCAAGGAAATGACAACTACCTATCGGTGCAGCAGCGTCGTCAGCAACGACAAATAAAGATCATTGCGCACTGGGAAACGCCTGTAGGTAACCCGCCACTGCTTCCATTTCTTGAGCCGTCAGCAAGTGCGTAATCTGTTTCATGGGCGTGCCGGGCCGACCCTCGGTTTCCTGGAATACATGAAGTTGCTTCACCAGATAATCCTGGTGTTGCCCTGCTAGTCTGGGGAAGCTTGCAATGCCCTGCGCCTGAGGTCCATGGCACGCCATGCAGGGAGCCACCTCTTTGTCCGATACCCCATTCTCAAAAATCGCCTTGCCAGCGGCCATTAGCCGCGCATCGACCGGGGCGTTGACCTGCGGCACCTGCTTGGCAAAGTATTCGGCCAGTCCCTTAATCTGGTCGTCGCTGAGATGGTGACTGATGCCCCACATGTATTCAAAGCCAGGTGGGTCGGAGCGCTGGTGACTCCTGAAGTTTTCCAACTGGGTAGCCAAGTAGCCGGGATTCTGACCGGCCAGCCGCGGGAAGTTGGGCGATACGGAATTGCCGTCGACGCCGTGGCAGTTCGAACATACCTGTGTCGCCGTTACCGCTGGCGGCACATTCGGGTTGGAGAGGTCACGCGAACGTTCAACATTGGCACAGCCGCCCGCTGAAGTCAGGATAGCCAGTGCCGACCACAATGAAATACCTCTCATCTTGAGTCTCCCAGTATTACGGTTGACGACCGGGGTCGCGTCAGTTTCAAAGTAGCGTGGTTTTTTCATGGGAACGTGAACTCAGTAGGCAAACCAGACGTAGCCGAACAACGTATTGTTGTCACTGGCATTGCGCCCAAAGCCGTCATAGTTGTCACTGGCGCCATTGAACTTGCTGTAAGCGGTGTACTGGACGCCGACCCGGATATTTTGCGTCGGGATCCAGAATGTTTCAAATGTGATGCCGCTGGTCGCCGGGTTGCCCGACAGGCTGCCGCCGACGCGGACAGACGAGGCGTTGCAGACAGTCCCACCGCACGCTACCGGATCAAAACCAGATGTCTGGTGGAGCGTGTTGGTAGTGCCGGTCTTATTGAAGACTGCCAGACTGCCACCGTATTTGGCCTGATAGACATAGGTCAGCTTGGCCCTGAAAACGTTCGTCGTGTCTGACGGAATGGCGAAGTCAACTGGTGTTACGCCGTCGGCAAGGACGTAAGTAGCAGACGCGGTGGCTCCAGCTATCTCATTCACTGAGTGATTTTCCACTTCCCGCATGTAAGCAACTTGTGCAGTCACAGTATGGGGATCAAGGAGGTACTGATATTGGGCATCAATGCCGGTATTTCGGTAACGGCCGAGATTGTTCGGTTCTGAAGTGTCGGAGCCGGTGTCGTACACATGCGCAATCATGCCGGTGGTGCCGACCATGAGGTTATGCGGGCCCCATTCACGCGCAAGGGCCAGCCGCCAATAGGGGTTATTGCTGCCACTCAGCTTGGTCTTGCTGGCATCGTCAATACCGGCACTCATGAAGGACAGGGCCCGGTCGGCTGTTCTGTATGTGCCCAGTTCCGCGTACACGGTTTTGTTCCAGAACATGTAGGCACTCAGGCCAGCAATATTGCCCCCCGAACCATAGCCTGGAAACGGCGTATTTGCATCCGTGAACTGATGGCTCGTCAGGCCCGCCGCCGGGACGTACTGCATCCATGCGGCGGCGGTGTTCCAGGGATCAGAGACGGACGGATTGTTGTTCAGGGAGACGCCGAAAATCAAATCCCGATTGGCATCGATGAATCGATCGGCGTAGCGCAAATCGACATTGTCGGCTGACGTATGCCCGTGAAAAATCCCTTCATCGTCCTGCGCGGCAAAGTTGTCATAGGTAATCTGCGAGAACAAACCAATGTTGTCGGTCACCTTGCCGGCGATGAACAAACTCCCCGAAGAGAACACGGCGTTACCGTTCTTCTGGAAATCAGTCGCTGGGTCATCACTCTTGGAGCTGTTGCTGACTTTGGCCGCATTGACAACGCCCATCACTGAGAGGGGCAGCGCGCGCGCTCCCATGGTGTAGCCGGTCATTTTGAACATCCGGCCATAGGGTGTGAGTTCAGGGAACTGCCCGCCAGCGTGGCAGGCGACGCAGTTCTGACCCGTTTGGCGAGCAAAGGCGGGCAGCGCCTGCGCATCCAAAGGAAGTAGAACCGCAAACGCCGCCGTCAGTACTGAAACAAAGCCCACGACCTCCTTGATCCCATGTTGAAATCGCTTTGCTAGCAGGGACATGAGGGACTTCCTTTCCAGACATTCAAAAATGTAATTAGACGTATTTGACACGGGTCAATTCTACGTCTTGCTTTCTAGGTGAACGTTAAATAAATACCCTCGCCGTCGCGCCAATCAGACAGTCGCGCTTTCTTTGACCGACGCTGCCGCATCCATGTAATCCTGCACCTTGTCGAAATTGAGATATTGGTAAATCTTGTCGCTGGCCGCCGTCAACACACCCATGTCAGCCATGTACTCGGCCTTGGTCGGGATGCGCCCCAGCTTGGCGCAGATCGCCGCCAGTTCGGCACTGCCCAGATAGACATTGCTGTTCTTGCCCAGCCGGTTCGGGAAATTGCGGGTGGACGTGGAGAACACGACAGCGCCCTCTTTCACCTGCGCCTGATTTCCCATGCACAGGCTGCAACCCGGCATTTCCATGCGTGCGCCGGCTGAGCCCAGGACCCCATAATGCCCCTCCTCGCTCAGCTGCTTGGCATCCATCTTGGTCGGTGGCGCGACCCACAGTTTGACCGGAATATCACGCTTGTTTTCCAGCAGCTTCGAGGCGGCGCGGAAGTGGCCGATGTTGGTCATGCACGAACCGGTGAAGACTTCATCGATCTTGGTGCGAGATACCTCACTCAGGGTCTTCACATCATCCGGATCATTCGGGCAGGCCAGGATCGGCTCGTGAATGTCGGCCAGGTCAATCTCAATCACAGCAGCGTATTCGGCATCGGCGTCACGTTCCAGCAGTTGCGGCTTCGCCAGCCAGGCTTGCATTGCCTTGATGCGGCGACTGATGGTGCGTGCATCGGCATAGCCGGTGGCAATCATCCACTTCAACATCGTGACATTGCTGTTGATGTATTCAACGATCGGCTCTTTGTTCAAGTGCACGGTGCAGCCGCCAGCGCTGCGTTCGGCTGAGGCATCGCTCAATTCAAACGCCTGCTCGACCTTGAGATTGGGCAGACCTTCAATCTCCAGAATGCGGCCGGAAAAGACGTTCTTCTTGCCCTGTTTGGCCACCGTCATGAGACCGGCCTTGATGGCGTACAAAGGAATGGCATTAACCAGATCGCGCAGCGTTATGCCGGGTTGCATCCTGCCTTTGAAGCGCACCAGCACGCTCTCAGGCATGTCCAGGGGCATGACACCGGTGGCAGCACCAAAGGCCACCAGACCGGAGCCGGCCGGAAAGCTGATGCCGATCGGGAACCGGGTGTGACTGTCGCCGCCAGTGCCGACGGTATCTGGCAGCAACATGCGATTCAGCCAGGAGTGGATGATGCCGTCGCCCGGGCGCAATGCAATGCCGCCGCGGTTGTTCATGAACGCTGGCAGCTCGTGGTGCATCTTCACATCCACCGGTTTCGGGTAGGCCGCCGTGTGGCAAAAAGACTGCATCACCAGATCGGCACTGAAGCCCAGGCAAGCCAGGTCTTTGAGTTCGTCGCGGGTCATTGGGCCGGTCGTATCCTGCGACCCGACGCTGGTCATCCTGGGCTCGCAGTAGGTGCCGGGGCGAACGCCCTGCTGCTTGCCAGCTACCACCGGAAAGCCACAAGCCCGCCCGACGATTTTTTGCGCCAGCGTGAAACCTTTATGGGTATCGACCGGGTTTTGCGGCAGACGGAACAGTGTGCTCACGGGCAGCCCCAGCGCCTCGCGCGCCTTGGCAGTCAAGCCACGACCGATGATCAGCGGGATGCGGCCACCGGCGCGTACTTCGTCAAACAGCACATCACTCTTGAGCTTGAACTCGGCAATCACCTTGCCATCTTTCAACGCTTTGCCATCATAGGGACGCAGTTCGACCACGTCGCCCATGTTCATCTGACTCACGTCAAGCTCAATCGGCAGCGCGCCCGAGTCTTCCATCGTGTTGTAGAAAATCGGGGCAATTTTGCTGCCCAGACAGACACCGCCAAAACGCTTGTTCGGCACAAATGGAATGTCTTCGCCGGTGAACCAGAGCACCGAGTTGGTGGCTGATTTGCGTGAGGAGCCGGTCCCCACCACGTCACCGACGTACGCGACCAGGTTGCCTTTGGCTTTGAGTTCATCAAAAAACTTGACCGGGCCACGCTTGCCGTCTTCTTCCGGAACGATGCCGGGTCGCGCGTTCTTGTGCATTGCCAGAGCGTGCAGGGGAATGTCGGGGCGGCTAAAGGCATCCGGCGCCGGTGACAGGTCATCGGTGTTGATCTCACCGGCTACTTTGAACACCGTGAGCCTGATCGACTGCGGCACTTCCGGACGCGAGGTGAACCACTCGGCGTCGGCCCAGCTTTTCAGCACGGCTTTGGCCTGCGCATTGCCCTTGTCGGCCTTTTCCTGCACATCATGGAACTGGTCGAACATCAACAGGGTCTTCTTCAGCCCATTGGCCGCCGCTTGCGCCACCGCCGGGTGATCGAGCAAATCGACCAGCGCACTGATGTTGTAGCCACCGAGCATGGTGCCGAGCAACTCCGTGGCTTTCTCAGCCGAGATCAGCGTACACTTTTCGCTGCCATGCGCCACGGCGGCCAGGTAACTGGCCTTGACCTTGGCGGCGTCATCCACGCCGGCGGGCACACGGTAGGTGATCAAATTCAACAAGAAAGCTTCTTCTCCCTTGGGTGGATTTTTCAGCAACTCGGTGAGCTCAGCGGTTTGCCTGGCGGACAGCGGCAGCGGGGGAATACCCAGCGCAGCGCGCTCGGCGACATGGGTACGGTAGGTTTGCAACATGGTTTACTCCTTGATAATTAACAACAATGTCCACAGCCCTTATGCAGCAAGCGTAAGAAGCTATCTATTTAATAGCGATATCGGCAGGCGCCGCAATCGCTAGCGGGGCATCGAGCAGACTGGGCGGCGGGTTGTTGATCATCGCCTCTGCGACGATGGCCTGATCCGGGTTCATGCAGTCATCAGCCAGGCGTTTCCCCAGCTTCTGGTTCATCAACATGGATTTGTTGGCCAACTGGAGCCAGACCGCCCCGGCCTGCGGGTCTTCGAGGCGGATGGCACCCGTGCTGCTGATCACCGGAAACATCCGGTACTTGAGTTTATTGATTTGCAGGTCGAAATAGCCCGGTGCGCTGGCGTCAGCCGTCAAGGTGACAAAGGCACCCAGCTCGCATGGCAACCTGCCTTGGTATACGCGCTCGGCAATGGCCAGTTCAGCGAGCGTCAAGGCCGCTTCTGCGGCCTGGATACCCGAGGCCATCTGGACCGCAGTGGATTTGATTTCGATCCGGCTCTTGGTCAAGGTCTTGGTTTTGACCTTGACCTTGACCTTGACCTTGGCTTTGACTTTGACTTTGGTCTTGGTATCAGGCTGATCCGGCACTTTGGCCGGGGTCTGCGCCATCAGCATGACGGGCAGCACAGTCAATAGGAGAGTTGCAAGAAGTCTATTTATCACTGGTAACCTCAGTTAGTGGCGTTGATCCGAACAGTATCCGAAAAAATAAACCTGGGCCTCAAAAGGGAGACACTGGTCAGTCTGGTGCGCCCGCCCCCAGCACCTGCCAAAGATAACGGTAACTGACACAATCGTGCAATTTTCCGTCAAAAGTGATTGGCCCACAGGGCGCCTGCGAGATCTCCGTTGCCGGCCCTATCGCGCGCGCCTCAGGCGCAAAGGCTTCCAGGATCGGTCTGCGCTGTAGCCGTGCCGCAGAATCGACCAACACAGGCAGGGCAAAGAAGGCTCGGCTTGGGGGCCACGGAGGATGTGACGAGGATGTTGCATCAAGGGGCGCCATCATCGCACCCGGTTGTCATTGCGGACCTGATCCGCAATCCACGTTGCGAAAACCCGGCATCGGGCATGCCGCCACCGGATACCGAATCCAGTCCGGGACGACTCACTTGATGCCGGGATGACAGACTTTATTGCAGCGGATAACGTTTTACAGCAAGTGCACGACGCCCGCTTGCTCGTCCTGCAACTCTTTGAGCGTCTTGTTGATGCATTCCTGACTGAAAGCGTCAATCGGCAAGTCTTGCACCAGTTTGTATTCACCCCCTGAGCAGGTCACCGGGAAGCCAAACATGGTGTCCTTGGGAATGCCATATTGGCCGTCTGATGCAATGCCCATGGTGACCCACTTGCCATTGGTTCCGAGCGCCCAATCACGCATGTGGTCAATGGCTGCGTTGGCCGCCGAAGCCGCCGAGGACACGCCACGGGCGGCAATAATGGCGGCGCCACGCTTGCCCACGGTCGGCAAAAAGGTGTTGGCGTTCCAGGCTTGGTCGTTGATCATGTCCTTGACACTGGCACCGCCAACGCTGGCAAAGCGGTAATCGGCGTACATGGTCGGCGAGTGGTTGCCCCAGACTGCCATTTTTTCAATGTCAGCCACCGCTTTGCCGGTCTTGGAGGCGAGTTGGCTCAAGGCGCGGTTATGGTCCAGACGCATCATGGAGGTAAAGTTTTTACGCGGCAGATCGGGCGCGCTCTTCATGGCGATATAGGCATTGGTGTTGGCCGGATTGCCCACCACCAGCACCTTGACATTGCGGCTGGCGACGGCGTTGAGGGCCTTGCCTTGCGCCGTGAAAATGGCGCCATTGGCGGAAAGCAATTCGGCGCGTTCCATACCCGGGCCGCGCGGACGCGAACCAATCAGCAGGGCGTAGTCAACGTCCTTGAATGCCTTCATCGGGTCGCTGTGGGCTTCCATCCCGACCAGCAGCGGGAAAGCGCAGTCCTGTAGTTCCATCATCACGCCTTGCAGTGCTTGCTGCGGTTTCTCCATCGGAACCTCCAGCAATTGCAGAATCACAGGCTGGTCCTTGCCCAGCATTTCGCCGGAGGCGATACGAAACAGAATGGCATATCCGATTTGACCTGCAGCACCGGTAACGGCAATGCGAACGGGTTTTTTGCTCATGATGAGAACTCCAGTGGTGTTGTAAAACAGGGCCCGGTGGCGACGCAAAAAGATTGAACTCGCTACTCAGAATGCGGCGAAGTTTACTCTTCAAAATCCTGATCGGTCAATTTCATCTTATGTCTTATATAAGATAAGATTCATCCCAACATGGGTACCCCACGCTGCTCCCTCGCTGCCAACATTTCTGCTGGCACTGAAGCCAATTTGTCTCTCGCCCTGCCAATAACACCAGCCTTCAGTCCGCTGTACCGGCAGATCAAGGAACTGATCCTCAACAGCTTGCGTTCAAGCGAATGGAAACCAGGCGAAGTCATTCCCAGCGAGATCGAGCTGGCGGCACGCTTTCGAGTCAGTCAGGGGACCGTGCGCAAAGCCATTGACGAGCTCGCGGCCGAAAATTTGCTGCTGCGCCGCCAGGGCAAGGGCACTTTTGTGGCCACTCATGCCGAGCAGCAAGTGCAGTTCCGATTCTTGAAACTGGTCCCCGACAACGGCCCACCGGGCGGCGAAGGCCCGGCCCAGCGCCACATCATCGAATGCCGCCGCACCCGCGCCAGCGCCGACGTTGCACGGGCACTGGCACTGCGCACGGCCGAGGTGGTGCTCCAAATCCGCAGAGTTCTGAGTTTTGCAGGTACGCCCACCATTCTGGAACACATCTGGCTGCCTGCCGCGCCGTTCAAAGGCTTGACCGCTGAGCGATTGTCCAGTTACAAGGGCCCGATGTACGCCTTGTTTGAAACGGAATTCAATCTGCGCATGGTTCGGGCCAAAGAAGAAATTCGAGCAGAGTCGGCTATTGACGGGCGTGAGCTGCTATTGAAAGTGAAGCATGGAACACCTTTACTAAGCGTTGAACGGGTCGCCTACACATACCAGGACGAGCCGATGGAACTACGCCGCGGCTACTACCGCACCGACACGCATCACTACCTCAACACCTTGGGCTGACCGATGCAACGTAATCGGCGGGACGCAGTTAGATCAAACTTTGTTCAAAAAAACAGTCCGGGCTCTATCGGAGCTGGCAAAGACAGACTCTGCATTGCCATAGAATGATAATGCTGCTTTTGCAGCTTACAAAGCAGCGACCCAAAACATAGAAAGCAGAGTATGTCCGAATCAGCAACGAG
>JADGRK010000274.1 GCA_017880985.1 Rhodoferax sp.
TGAGTGCATCGCTGAAAGCGATTGTGTCGCAGCGACTCTTGCGTACCACCACCGGCGGGCGCATACCGGCGGTCGAGATCATGCTCAATACCAACCTGGTGGCCGAGAAGATTGAAGCGGGTGATTTTGCCGGCGTCAAGGATGCGATGGAAAAATCCATGGCCGACGGCGGCCAGACTTTCGAGCAGGACATCGCGCGCCTGATCGTCGACGGGACCGTCGATCGCAAAGAGGGGCTGATCAATTCCGACTCACCGACCAATTTGATGTGGCGTCTGCGAAACGACTTTAATACCCGTGCCAACCCGCCGGCACCGGTCGAGGACCCGGATGATCAACCCACTTTCACCGAAATCTCACTTGACGTCAGACGCTGATTCCAACACACCAATGTCAAGCACGCTGCATCTGGCAAAACAATTGATTGCGTGTGGCTCGCGCACGCCCGATGATGCCGGCTGCCAGCAAATCATCGCCGCCCGTCTGATCCCGCTGGGTTTTGTTTGTGAAACCATGAGCCGCGGGCCAAATCATTTCCGCGTCACAAATTTATGGGCAAAACGGCCTGCAGCGCCCGTCAATAAATCGCAAGCAGCTACTAAATTAATAGTCCTTGCCGGTCATACCGATGTTGTGCCGAGCGGCCCGCTGGCACAGTGGCAGAGCGACCCTTTCACCCCCACCGAGCGTGACGGCAAGTTGTATGGCCGCGGCGCCGCCGATATGAAGACCTCGCTGGCAGCCTTCGTCGTTGCGGTAGAAGAGTTTGTGGCAGCGCAGCCCGACACCGCCTTGTCGATTGGTTTTTTACTCACCAGCGACGAAGAAGGCCCGGCTCTCGATGGCACAGTGAAGGTCTGCGAAGCCCTGCAGGCGCGCGGTGAACAACTCGACTACTGCATTATTGGCGAGCCCACCGCGCTCGAGCGCAGCGGCGACATGATCAAGAACGGCCGCCGTGGCAGCCTCAGCGGACAACTCACGGTGAAAGGCCTGCAGGGCCATATTGCCTATCCCCATCTGGCCAAGAACCCGATCCATTTGCTGGCACCCGCGCTGGCGGAGTTGGTCGCAATCGAATGGGACCCGGGCAATGCATTTTTCCCACCCACCTCCTGGCAGGTCAGCAACATCCATGGCGGTACCGGCGCCAGTAACGTGATTCCCGGCGCGCTGGTGGTTGACTTCAACTTCCGCTTCGGTACCGAGTCCACGCCAGAATCGCTGCAAAGCCGCCTGCAAGCCGTGCTGGATCGGCATGCGCTGGACTATGAGCTGGCATGGACGCTGGGTGGACTGCCTTTTCTCACGACGCCCGGCACACTGGTCGAAGCGGTCATTGATGCCATCAAGTTTGAGACCGGGATCGACACCGTGCTTTCCACCAGCGGCGGCACCAGCGATGGCCGCTTTATTGCCAACCTCTGCCCGCAAGTCATTGAGCTCGGTCCGCCCAATGCCAGCATCCATCAGATCGACGAACACGTGTCGCTGGCGGAGATTGAGCCGCTCAAAAACATTTACCGGCGCGTCCTGGAAAACCTGAGTGCGCGGCTGAACCCATGACCCTGCTCGAACTGATTGAAACCAGCGCCCAACAACTCACCGATGCCGGTGTCGCCTTTGGTCATGGCACCAGCAACGCCTTTGACGAAGCCGCCTGGCTGGTGTTGTGGCAGCTCGGTCTGCCGCTCGACACACCGCTCGACGCGCCATCGGACGGCCCCTCGGATGATCAACAATTTATGGCAAACCGGCCTGTAGATTCCGTCGAACAAGAACAAGTAGCTGCGCTTTTGAGAGCAAGAATCAAATCGAGAAAACCCGCGGCTTACCTGACCCATGAAGCCTGGTTGATGGGCGTGCCGTTTTACGTGGACGAACGCGCCATCGTGCCGCGCTCGCTGATTGCCGAGTTGCTGGTCAATGGTGGCATTGACTACTGGCTCAGCGATGCCACGCACACTGTGCTCGACCTGTGCAGCGGCAATGGCAGTCTGGCGGTGCTGGCGGCCATGGCGTACCCGGACGTGACGGTTGACGCCGCTGACCTCTCGGCGGACGCGCTGGCGGTGGCCCGCATCAATATCGACAAGCACGGCCTGGCAGGGCGCATCAACCTGATCGAGTCAGATCGATTTGCCAGCGTGCCGGGCCGCTACGACCTGATTTTGTGCAACCCACCCTACGTCAACGCTCAAAGCATGGCCGCCCTGCCGCCTGAATTTCACACCGAGCCTGCGCTGGCGCTGGACGGCAACCAACACGGCGGCAGCGACGGCATGGACTTCATCCGGAGCCTGTTGCGTCAGGCGCCGCAACACATGAGCGAACACGCCGTGCTGGTGCTGGAAATTGGCAACGAGCGCGACCACTTCGAGGCCGCTTTTCCAAAGCTGGAAGCGCTCTGGCTGGAAACCAGCGCGGGTGAAGATCAGGTGCTGCTGCTGACCCGCGACGTGCTGGCCAAGGTTCCACAGGAACCACCCACCCAATCCACGCAAAGGGCGTCGTTGCGGGCCTGACCCGCAATCCATGGATCCCGGATCGAGTCCGGGATGACAAGCAAGAAAATCATCAAACCGAACCATTTCCCTTGATCACCCTTAAAAACGTCACCTTGCGCCGCGGCACCAAAGTGCTGCTGGACGGTGCCTCCGTCACCCTCAACCCAACCGAAAAGGTAGGCCTGGTGGGCCGCAACGGCGCCGGTAAATCTTCGCTGTTTGCCTTGTTCAACGGTTCCCTGCACGAAGACAGCGGCGACTACAGCATCCCCGCGCAATGGCGCATGGGCCAGGTGGCCCAGGACATGCCCGAGACCGAGCAAAGCGCCACCGACTATGTGGTCGATGGCGACACGAGCCTGTTCGCCGCTCAACAGGAAGTGACCGCCGCTGAGGCCACCGACGACTATGACCGCATGGCCCACGCCTACATGGCACTGCAAGACGCCGGGGCCCACGACGCGCCAGCGCGTGCCCAAGCACTGATTCAGGGCCTGGGCTTCAAAACCACCGAACTCACCAATCCGGTCAACAGCTTTTCCGGCGGCTGGCGCATGCGCCTGCAACTAGCCCGTGCGCTGATGTGCCCGAGTGACCTGCTGCTGCTCGACGAGCCCACCAACCACCTCGATCTGGACGCGCTGGTGTGGCTCGAGTCCTGGCTCAAAAAGTACGAAGGCACGATGATCGTGATCAGCCATGACCGCGAGTTTCTGGATGCGGTGACCAATGTCACCCTGCACATCGACGCGGCGAAGCTGGTGCGCTACGGCGGCAACTACAGCAAGTTTGAAGACATGCGTGCCGAGCAGATGACGCTGCAGCAAAACGCTTTTTCCAAGCAGCAGGACAAGATTGCGCACCTGCAAAAGTTCATCGCCCGCTTCAAGGCCAAGGCCAGCAAGGCCAAGCAGGCGCAAAGCCGGGTCAAGGCGCTCGATCGCATGGAAAAAATTGCACCCTTGTTGTCGGAAGCCGACTTCACCTTTGAATTCAAGGAGCCGGCCAACCTGCCCAACCCGATGCTGTCGATGTCAAACGTCAGTTTTGGCTACCCAGCGCCCGCCGATGCGCCGCCAGGCACCCCGCCCACCATCATTGTGCGCAACGTCAGCCGTTCGGTGCTGGCCGGCCAGCGCATTGGCATTCTGGGCGCCAACGGGCAAGGCAAATCAACCGTGGTCAAAACCATCGCCCGCCAGTTGCAGCCCATCAGCGGCGAAATCACCGAGGGCAAGGGCCTCAACATTGGCTATTTTGCCCAGCAGGAGTTGGACGTTCTGCGCCCGCTCGACACCCCCCTGGAGCACATGATCCGCCTCGTCAAGGACCTGACAGCGCAGGGCAAAATTGCCGGCCAGGCGACACGCGAACAAGACCTGCGCAGCTATCTGGGCACCTTCAACTTCGGTGGCGACATGGTCAAGCAGGCGGTGGGCAGCATGAGTGGCGGCGAAAAAGCGCGCCTGGTGCTGTGCATGATTGTGTGGCAGCGCCCGAATCTGCTGCTGCTCGATGAACCCACCAACCACCTGGATCTGGCCACGCGTGAAGCACTCTCCATGGCGCTCAACGAATTTGAAGGCACCGTCATGTTGGTCAGCCACGACCGGGCGCTATTGCGCGCCGTCTGCGACGAGTTCTGGATGGTCTCGCAGGGTGGCATAACCCCATTTGACGGCGACCTGGATGACTACCAGCGTTATTTGCTGGACG
>JADGRK010000275.1 GCA_017880985.1 Rhodoferax sp.
TGCGCGAGGCACGCCAGTTCAACCCCCGCGAATTTCGGGTGATCGCGTCACCCAAGGTGATTGAGCTGTTTCTGGATGAAGAAAGCCAGCATCTGGCCGGCTTGAGTGAGTTCATCGGCAAGCCGGTTTCATTGCAGAGTGAGAGTGCGATGGGGCAGGAACAGTACGATATTGTGCTGTTGTAGGTCGTACCGGTCTTGTGCCATGTCAAGCGCCCGCAGTGCCAATCTGTCACCGATTCCGATTTTGATGTACCACCAGATTGAGGTGGCAGCGCCCAAAGGCGCGGCTTATCGGAGTCTGTACGTTTCACCCGCCGCCTTTGCCCGCCAGATGGCTCTTTTAAGTCTGTTGGGTTACCGCGGGCTTTCCATGTCAGCCTTGATGCCCTATTTGAAGGGTGAACGCTCAGGCAAGGTGGTGGGCATTACGTTTGACGATGGCTACCTGAATAATTTGACCCAGGCCTTGCCGATATTGCTCAAACATCGCTTTTCTTCGACCGTTTACGCAGTGAGCCAGCAACTCGGAAAGACCAATGAGTGGGACCGTGAAGCCGGCATCGCCCAAACCCCTCTCATGAATGCCCGGCAACTGCGGCAGTGGCTGGCGGCTGGGCAAGAGGTGGGGGCGCATACCCGGCATCATGTGCGGCTGATACAGGCCGATGATCTGATTTGCGTGGATGAAATTTCCTCCTGCAAGTCGGAATTGGAAAGCATGATGAATGCGCCGGTGCGGCACTTTTGCTATCCCTACGGCGAGTACGCACCAGCCCATGTGGCACAGGCGCTGGCAGCCGGGTTTGAGTCCGTCACGACCACGCAACGCAGCCGTTGCCAGCTTGGGGAGGATCTGATGCAGTTGCCGCGCGTGCCGGTGTTTCGCTCGACCACGCTGCCGGTGCTGTGGCTCAAGTTGGCAACCGCTTACGAGGATCGGCGGCGCGTGTGATTGAAGCAAACAGACGTTTGCGCATTGCCGTGCTGAATCGGGTATTTTCACCGACTGGCGGTGGCGCGGAGCGGTATTCGATGGCGCTGGTGGAGCAATTGGCTGCGCGCCATGAGATTCACGTATTTGCCCAGCAGATTGACCATCAGTGGCCGGGTGTGACTTACCACACCGTGTCAAGGCCGCTGACCAGGCCGCGCTGGCTTAATCAGCTTTGGTACGCCACTGCCACCTGGTGGGCGACGCGACGCGGTTTTGATGTCGTGCATTCGCATGAGAATACGTGGCATGGCCAGGTGCAGACCGTGCATGTGTTGCCAGTGAAGTACACGCTGTTTCAGGGGCGAACCGGCTGGCAGTGGGCCATGCGTTGCCTGAAAGTGCTCACCAGCCCGCGTCTGATGACCTATCTGTGGCTGGAACGCGCTCGTTTTTCAGACCCAGGCCGCCGCCGTATCGTGGTCACCTCAAACAGTCTGATGACCCGGATGGCCAGCACTTACCCCGCGACGGCACCGGTATTGCGGCTTGTGACGCCGGGGGTCACGCTGGTGGGCGGTGTTGCAACACCCGAGCAGCGGATTGCAGCGCGCCAAGGATTGCATCTGCCACCAGCCGGAAACGCAATCCTGTTTGTCGGCAATGACTATCGGAAGAAGGGGCTGGAGACCCTGATCAAGGCATTGGCACAAGTGTCCCAGGACACCTGGTTGGCGGTCGTCGGTGATGTGGCGCAAATTCCTGAATTCAGGGCCCAGGCAAAGGCTGCCGGCGTCGATGCCCGGGTATTTTTTCTGGGACCGTTGACCGACGTCACTGAGGCCTACATTGCTGCCGATTGTCTGGTCCATCCGACGCTGGAAGACACGTTTGCGATGGTGGTGCTGGAGGCCATGGCGCATGGGCTGCCAGTGCTGGTCAGCAGCGAGCGCTATTGCGGGATTTCGGGCTTGCTGACGCATGAGGTCAATGCCTTGATACTTGAGAATCCGCAGGATTCAAAGACGCTGGCGGGTGCTTTGCGCAGATTGTTTGAAGCCTCATCACTGCGTCAGCGGCTGTGTCAGGCAGCCGTGGCATTTGCCAGTCTGCACCAATGGCCGGCCATTGCCTTGCAGCAGGAAGCGCTTTATTTTTCGCTGCTGCCGGCTCGGAGATGACGCGCCATAGACAATTTCACGTGGCCTGTTTTGCTGTCGGGTCCGGTTCGGTTTTTGGTGCGCCTTCGTGCAAGCCAAGGCGGTAAAGTCGGGCGTACTGGCCGCCACGCCGCATCAACTCGGCATGATTGCCGGTTTCAATGATTTGCCCGGCATCCATCACCACAATCCGGTTGGCATGGTGTACGGTTGAGAGCCGGTGGGCAATGACCAGCGTGGTGCGGTTTTGCATGAGACGCTCCAGCGCCGTCTGGACGGCACGCTCGGATTCGGTATCCAATGCCGAGGTGGCTTCATCAAGAATCAAAATGGGCGCATCTTTATACAGCGCCCGGGCAATCGCCAGGCGCTGGCGTTGGCCCCCAGAGAGTTGCATTGCGTTGTGTCCGACCATCGTATCGATACCGTCAGGCAAATCATTCACCAACTGAGCCAGATTGGCAGCGGCAAGACATTGCATGACCTTGTCGCGATCGATCGTCATGCCAAGCGCCACGTTGGCCGCGATGCTGTCGTTGATCATCACGACTTGCTGACTGACAAAGGCAAATTGGGATCGTAACGACTGGAGCGACCATTCCCTTACATCGCGACCATCAAGAAGAACCTGCCCCGAACTGATGTCAACAAAGCGCGTGAGGAGATTGACCAGCGTGGTCTTGCCCGATCCGGAGGCGCCGACCAACGCCACCATTTCCCCCGACTGGACCGACAAATCCAGAGCGTTGAGAACCGGTGCCGAATTGGGTGAATAACTGACGCTGACTTGTGAAAAGACAATCTCCCCGGACGCACGCCGTTTGGAAAAATCACCTTCGGTTTCGCTGGGCGTGGACTCAATCAGGGCCAGGCCCCGCTCGAGCGCGACCAGCCCACGGGTGATCGGGCTGGATACTTCAGACAACTGGCGTATTGGCGCGATGATCATCAACATGGCCGTTATGAACGCCACAAATCCGCCCACTGATGTGCCGCTGCTGGCGCTTTGAACCAGGGCGACCGAGATCACCGCTGACAATGCCACCGCTGCCAGCATCTGGGTCATGGGCGTCATGGCGGCGCCAGCCACGGTGGACTTCATGGCCAGGTGCTGCAACGAATCGCTGAGTCGATCGAAGCGCCTGGCTTGCGATTGTTGAGCTGCGTACAAACGGATGTCGCGCTGGGCCAGTACGTTCTCTTCCACAACATAGGCCAGGTTGTCGGTGGCCTCCTGGTTGGCTTTGGTGAGTCGGTGCAGTCGGCGGGTCAGTACCCGCATGACCAGCGCAACGGCCGGAAAAACAGCGGCCACGATCAGCGTCAACTTCCAGTTGAGAAAAAACAGATAGCTGGTCAGTGCCAGCAGGGTCAAGCCGTTGCGCGTCAGGCTGAGCAGGGAGTTAACCAGCATGACCGATCCACTCTGGACCTCATAGACCACCGTATTGGCGAGCGTACTTGAACTTTGCTCGGCAAATAATTTGAGGTGGGCCACCAGAATTTTGTTGAACATGGCTCGGCGCATGGCCAGCAAGCCGTGGTTGGTGATTTTGGTCAGGCCAATTTGGGACAGGTAACCAGCCAAACCGCGCACGCCAAATAGCAGCAAAAGCGCGGCGGGAACGGTCCAGATCTCAAGTGAGCCCTGTTGGAAGCCACGGTCCAGCAGCGGTTTAAGCAGTGCCGGAATCATGGGTTCCGTGCTGGCGCCAACCAGCGCGCTGACTGCGACCAGCGCCCAGACGCCTGGCAGCTTGCCAAAATACGGCAGGAATCGGCGCAGACGCAGAATCAGGCCTTTAGAGGCGTTCTTCACACTTGAATCAGGGCCGTTAGCTTGATCAGGGGTCACGTTACAACTTTCAATTGCACCAATTCCGGTGCTGGTGCTGCCTTATCTGATCTGCTGGAGCTGGTTCTAAGCCCCAGCGCCATCAGCAGCCCCAGAGTGACACAAAAAAAGTCGCCAATCAAACCGTCATACAAAGCCGAATTGAACAGGCAGGCGACGGCCATGGCTGCCACAACGGACAGCGTTGCGCGGGCAATCGGTGGGTCAAATTGCCGCGCATCGCGAACCATGCAGAGTATCAGCAACAACAGTAACAGTGTGCCTCCTGCGCCCA
>JADGRK010000276.1 GCA_017880985.1 Rhodoferax sp.
CGACAGCGCCAGGCCGCCCAGCGTCATCAGGTTCAGCGTTTCGCCGAGCATCTTCAGGACCAGGATCGAGGCCAGGATCGACAGCGGAATGGTCAGCGCGATGATCAGCGTGCTGCGCCAGTTGCCCAGGAACAGCAGCACCATGGCGGCCGTTAGCGCGGCGGCGATCAAGGCCTCGACCACCACGCCCGTCACGGCCGCCTTGACGAACACCGACTGGTCAAACAGCGGCGTGACCTTGACGTCCGGCGGCAGCACCGGTGCCACAGTCGGCAGCAGCGCCCTCAGGTTGGCCACGATGTCGAGCGTGGAGGCGCCACCGTTCTTCAGCACCGACAAGAGCACGCCGCGCGCGCCGTCCTGGCGCACGATGTTGGTTTGCGGCGAGAAGCCGTCGCGTACCTGCGCCACATCGCGCAGGTAGGTGGTGGCGCTGCCTGCCGTGCGCACCGGCAGGTCACCCAAGCCCGCGATGGCGTCGGGCGAGCCGTTCATCCTGACGGTGTACTCGGTCGAGCCAAACTTGGCGGTGCCTGAGGGCAGAATCAGGTTCTGCAGGTTGATGGCGTTGACCACGTCGGCTGGAGCCAGACCACGTGCCTGCAGCGCGGCAGTGTCGAGGTCGACCGAGATCAGCCGATTTTTGCCGCCATAGGGATAGGGCACGGCCGCGCCCGGTATGGTAATGAGCTGCGGGCGCAGCACGTTGACCGCCGCGTCGAACACCGCCTGCTCAGGCAGTGTCGGACTCGACAAGGCCAGTTGCACCACCGGGATGCTCGACGCCGAATACTTGATCACCAGCGGTGGCGTGATGCCGGGCGGTAACTTGCGCACCTGAGTCTGCATCGCTGCCACCACCTGGGCGATGGCGGTCTGGATATTGGCCGTGGGCTGGAAGAACACCTTGATGACCGAGACGCCTGCGAGCGACTGCGATTCGATATGCTCGATGTCGCTGACCGTGGTGGTCAGGCCGCGCTCGCTCTGGCCGGCGATGCGCTGGCCCATTTCCTGCGCCGACAGACCGCTGTAGTTCCAGATGATGCTGACGACCGGAATGTTGATTTCCGGAAAAATGTCGGTCGCCATGCTGAACAACGCAAACGGCGTCGCCAACACGATCAGCATCGCCATCACGATGAAGGTGTAGGGGCGACGCAGCGCCAGCTGGACCATGGACATAAATAGTACTTCCCGTTACAAACAGGTGAATGATAGCAACGAGCCGCCGTAATTGGCGCCACCGGCATTCCGGCAGCTGCGTCCGCCGTTTTACCTGTTCTCAGGAGCTATTTTGCCTCTAGGCACCGATGCATATGCTTAAGGAGCTATATATGTTGTAGCGGATGAGTGCTTGTTGTGGCTGCTGTTTGTCGGCTTCCTGTGGCAGATACGGCAACCCACGACAAGCGGCGCTGAAATGATCGGTGAAAACGCCCGGACCGTTTATAGCAGGACCGCACCATGCCCATCATCGTCAGGCCCAGAGAGCTTACGGTCGCCTGCTCGACGCATTCGGGCGCGCTGCACCAGCAATGTCACCAGCAACGCGGCGGCGGCCGAGCCCGTCAACACCGGCGATCTCGCGAGCACATCGGCCAGGCCATCGACGGCGTGGACACTGACTTGCTGCACATAGTTGACCAGGGTGATCACATCGCTGGCTTGCACGTTCTGCGCGTCCTCAAACTGAACGTGCATAGTCGGCCACCCGCTGCGAAACCAGATCTTCGCGAAGATGCCATTGGCCACGGCGACGAGCGAGAGCACACCCAGTGGCCTCAGCAGTTGCTCGAGCAGGCGACTTCGCTCGGCTGGAGGTGCCGACTCATAGACTTGACCGACCAGCTGCGCGATCGAGATTTCCGACACCTGGCAGTCCATTTTTTTCGAAGAAGGTACCTCAAGGGTAGCGTTGGGATTCATATCATTTCTCTCCTGTTTGAAGGGTCCGCTACGTGCTGTGGGCGAGACCGCTTGCACTCTGTATGGACCAGACCTGTCAGGTTAAACCAGAGTTGCTGCCTACATGTATCAAATTGATGCCGAAATGCGACCTTGTGTAAATGTCAGGGCCTCTGGCACGGTGCAAACGCAAGACTCTCGTGGTCTGCGCAAACTCCATGAGATTGCGGGGGCAACGTTTTGCCCGCGGTGTGGTGCTGTAGGACGGTGAGTTCCGCGTTATCAGCGCGGCGTAACAGCGACCGAGCTTGCAACACTGCTATCGACCCGGAGGTTACCTGTCCACTGGCATAAAAATCGGTTACAGCGATAGCGATGAACAGGCACAAACAGGTTCCAAAAATGATCGACAGGTCGTCCAGGGGTCCGGACCAGATTGCCCCCGCACAGCGCGCAAGAGTAACTGCTGAAGCTGACGTAATCTACTGGTTCTGCACTGTAAGCCGGACGGTTCATGTCAGAGTCCTTTCAATGACTTCACTTCGCCTCATGAACCCAAAAGTCCATGGCAGGTTGTGCCGCGCGAACGCAGAGGGGCTGTGATCTGCGCCATGACGGCGATCGAGCGGGCTTCCCAATCCCCGATCACGACGTTGGATGCCAGATCAGGCTCAGCGGCAGGGGTTCTGGCACCAAGGTGGTTGGATTTCAGTTCGGATTTGATGTTTTTGAAGTTCAGCATGGTGATAGCGGTATGGGTCAGATTTCTGACAAATTATCTTGGCCCCATTTAGTCAGTTTCGAAACCGCCCGTCGGTTCGCCAGCGCACATTCAAGACGCCTGCTGCACAACTTACCCTTTTCGCCAGACGCTGGCCAGCCACGGTTGCTGTTCAATCGGCAAACCGGGTGGACGATAAAAATGCATCAACTCGACAAAGCCCGCCGCTGTCATATAGCGGCGCCAGCTGGTCAGATCATGGTAGGCGCCGTAGCGGTCCCGGTTCCAGCCCTCGTCGTTGTTGCCCCTTGGGTTGGAGCTGAACAGAACGCCCTTGGGTTTGAGCGTGGCGTGCAACTCCGACAAGACACGGGGCAGCGCCTGGCCTGGGACATGAAACAGGGCGGCATTGGCGAACACCCCGTCAAAGTGACTCGCTGGCAATTCAAGCGCGAGGAAATCCTGCTGCCATACCTCGCAGCCACTATGGGAGCGCGCCATTTCAGCAAAACGCGCGGCACCTTCCAGCCCCACGGCAATATGCCCCTGCCCCCTGAAAACCTTGAGATCGCGTCCCGGACCGCAGCCGAAATCCAGTAGCGTGAACGGTGACGCGCCTTCGATAAATTGCAGCAATGCAGCCATATTCTGGCTGACGTCGTGGTCGCGTGTGCCGGCAAAGAAGTCATCTGCGTGCTGGTTGTAGTAGGCCAAAGTACGATCGGCTATTTCACCCAGCGCCTGTGCGGTCAATTTTGTTTGGCTGTTCATGGTTGGGAGGATAGCCCACTGCGATGCGCCGGGTATTGCGCCGACCAAGGCAAGGATTACCACAAGTTAAACAAAAATTGCCTGCTTGTTTTCTCTAATATTCTGATGTTTGATCTAAATCAAAACCTCGCCTGAGCACCGGGAAGAAACTTCCGGCATCCGGCGGTGACGACAAAAGTGGCGGTTCGGCGGATGCCAGGAAATACCAGAATACCCGTCAGCAAGGCTGGCCGAATATGAAGGTGACTGCAATGTCGAACTTCGAGATCGTGGCACGAGAGGATTTCTCCGACGTCACTTATCTGCTTGAGGTGCGCCATCCGATGATGGCCAAGGCCGCAAAGCCAGGACAGTTCGTGATCGTCATGCTGAACGAGCAAGGTGAGCGCATTCCACTCACCATCGCCGACTTCGACGTCAAGAGGGGCACCATCACACTGGTGATCCAGGCGGTTGGCAAGACCACCAAGCAAATGCTACAGGAATGCCAGCTTGGCACGTCGCTCTACGGGATGGTCGGCCCGATGGGCGTACCCAGTCCGATAGGCCATGCCAAGAAGGTGATGTGCGTGGGCGGTGGCCTGGGAGTGGCACCGATTTTCCCCCAGGCGCGCGGCTTCAAGGAGAGCGGTGCGCATGTGATCGCAGTACTCGGCTTTCGAAACAAAGATCTTGTCTTCTGGGAGAGCAAGTTCAAAGCTGCCTGCGACGAACTGATCCTTTGCACCAACGACGGCTCGGCGGGCATGAAGGGGATGATTACCGACGGCATCAAAGTCGCACTGGCTCTGCATCCCGACATCG
>JADGRK010000277.1 GCA_017880985.1 Rhodoferax sp.
CCGAGGCGCTCAGGAAATCATAGCCCAGCAGACGGACAAACAAAAAGACCAGGAAGCTGCCGGTGCCGGGTCCGAAAAAACCATCATAAAAACCGATCAGCGTTCCGATAGCGGTCGCGATCCACGCCTCTTGCGCGCCCGCAAAGTGGGGCGCGTGGGTGCGTCCCAACTCTTTCTTGTACAGCGTATAGCCCAACACCGCCAGCAGGACCACGGGCAGCACCTTGCGCAAATAATCGGGCGAGACCAGCGTGACCAGCCAGGCCCCGAGAAAAGACGCAGCAAAACCAGTGGCCGCCGCCGGCAGCAGGGCAGCCAGGCGCACATCAACCTGGCGGCTGTAGCGCCAGCTGGCCATGGCCGTTCCCCAGACAGCCGCGCCTTTGCTGGTGCCCAGCAGCGTGGCCGGATGCGTAGTGGGGAAGGTGATGAACAGGGCCGGCACCAGAATCAGGCCACCGCCGCCGACAATTGAATCCACAAAACCGGCCAGCAGCGAGGCCAGCGAAACCATCAACAATTCCATGCGCTCGTTGTCGCATCCGAATTCAATCGTCTGATGCTATCGTATTTATAGCTTCTTACGCAATATGTACTGTCACGACAGCCAAATCCAATGAAAAAAGGCACCGGGGTTGCCGGTGCCTTCTCAAATCGCAGTTGCCTGTGGGTGCGGGTTTCTTAGTGTGCCGGTGAGGGCAATGTCTCCAGGGCCTTTCTCCTTCAGCAGGCGTTTGGCCCGTTGACGAATGGACAGACTGTACGGTCTGCCATCGTGTCGCGCATCGGGATTTACCCTTTGGGCAATTACCCTTAATGCATCAGCGCCCATAGACATCCTCAAAGCGCACGATATCGTCTTCGCCGAGGTAGGAGCCAGACTGCACCTCGATCATCTCCAGCGCCACCCGGCCCGGGTTCTCCAGCCGGTGTGTCGTGCCCAAGGGAATGAATGTTGACTGGTTCTCAGACAACAAAAATGTCTTCTCGCCGCAGCTGACCCGGGCCGTGCCGCTGACCACAATCCAGTGCTCAGCGCGATGGTGATGCATCTGCAGCGAGAGCGTGCCGCCGGGATTGACCAAAATGCGCTTGACCTGAAAACGCTCGCCGGCATCGACACCGTCGTACCAACCCCAAGGGCGAACCACCTTGCGGTGGATGACGCCCTCAGAGCGGCCCTGTTTTCGCAAGTGATCAACGATCTTTTTGACGTCTTGCGTCTTGTCCTTGTGCACCACCAGAATGGCATCAGCCGTTTCCACCACCACCAGGTCGCTCACGCCGACGCAAGCGATCAGGCGGCTTTCCGACAGCGCCAAGGTGTTCTCGCAGTCCTGCAGCAGCACGTCACCCTGGCTCACGTTGCCAGACGCATCTTTGGGCAGCACCTGCCACAACGCGTCCCAGGCACCGACGTCGGACCAGCCTGCGTTCAGGGGAATCACCACACCCGTCGGCAGCACAGAGGCAGCTGCGCCAGACCCGGCGGCAATGCGCTCCATTACCGCATAGTCGATCGAGTCGGCCGGGCACTGGGCAAAGGCTGCCTTGCCGACGCGGATAAATTCGCCGTCGATGCTGCCCTGATCCGATGCATTTTGGCAGGCGGTCAGAATGTCCGGGCGGCAGGTTTTCATGGCGGCGAGCCAGACCGATGCGCGCATCATGAACAGGCCGCTGTTCCAAAGGTAAGAGCCCGCTGCCAGATAAGCCTGCGCAGTGGGCAGGTCGGGTTTTTCGACAAAGCGGGCAATCAGGTGCGCACTGGGGTCCTGGGTGCCTGATTTTCCGGCGTAAGCGGCGCCGGACTGGATGTAGCCGTAACCGGTTTCGGGTGCATCGGGTGTGATGCCAAAGGTGACCACGACACCTTCAGCGGCGAGTCGTGCGCCCTGGCTGACCACGCTTTGAAACCTGGCGATGTCGGTGATGACGTGGTCGGCAGGCATCACCAGCAACACCGGGTCTGCTTCGTTTTTTGTAGCTTCCAGCGCAGACAGGGTAAGGGCTGGAGCCGTATTTCTTCCAAAAGGTTCGAGCATGATGGGGCCTGGCGTGCCGAGCAGGCGCAGTTGCTCGGCGATGACAAAGCGGTACTCTTCGTTGCATACCACGATCGGCGGCATCAGTTCGGCATCAGTAATGCCTTGCACGCGGCGCACTGTGGCTTGCAGCAGTGAGTCGGTGCCCATCAGTGGCAGCAACTGTTTGGGGTATTTCTCGCGCGACAGCGGCCACAGGCGCGTGCCGGAGCCGCCAGAGAGAACAACGGGTTGGATCAACAGGGCGGGTGTCATTTCAAACTCAAAAGATAAATTGAAGGGGGGTCAACATCAGGCGCGGGCATCGCCCCAGCGCAGTTGCGATGTGTCGTCGCCGCGATACAGCGTCTCGCCGTGGCGATCGACGCAGTAGTCGGGCGACACAATCATTTCGCTAAACCGCATGTCGGCCGCGATCCGGGTGTACTCAAACAAGATGCTGCGCACCACTTTGGCGCCGGTGCGAATATGGCTGCCGTGGCCGATCCAGGCCGGCCCGGTGATGCTGGCGCCCGGCTCGATGCGCACGCTGGCGCCAATATAAACGGGGCCTTCAATCGTGACCTGGTCCCAGGCAATGCAGGTGTTGAGCCCAACCCAGATGCCAGGTCTGATTTCGCGCCCGGGCATCTTCATCTGCTCCACTTCACCGCGCAGCACGCGCTGCAACACCGACCAGTAGTCGCTGACGCGGCCAATGTCGATCCAGTTAAAGGGCCGGTTCTGCACATAAAAAGGCAGCTTCTGCTCGACCAGTTGCGGGAACAATTGCGAGCCGATGTCATAGATCGTGTTGGGGGGCACCAGTTTCAACACTTCGGGCTCAAAGATATAGATGCCGGTGCTGGCCAGAGTCGATTTGGCTTTGGCGGGCTTGGGCTTTTCCTGAAACGCTTCAATGCGGCCGTCGGGTGCCGCCACCACAATGCCGTAGGACTGGACTTCGGCCAGCGGCACATCGAGTGCGACCACGCTGGCGATGGCGCCCTTGGCCTTGTGTTCAGCCAGGGCCGCTGTGATGTCGAGATCAATCAGCGCATCGGCGCACAGCACCAACGTGGTCTGATCAAAAAAACCACCAAAATCCTGGATGCGCCGCATACCACCGGCCGAGCCCATGGGGCGGGGCAAGATGTCACCATGGTCGCGGATGCCCTCATAGGCATAGCCAATCTCGACGCCCCAACGACTGCCATCACCAAAATACTCTTCAATTTTCTGGTGGTGCCAGGCGACGTTGACCATGATTTCGGTGATGCCGTGGCGCGCCAGATGCTCAATCAGGTACTCCATCACCGGCTTACCCAGAATCGGCACCATCGGCTTGGGCAGGTCGAGTGTCAGGGGTCGTACGCGCGTGCCTTGCCCAGCCGCCAGAATCATACCTTTAGCCATGATCGACCTCGTTCTTCTGGTTCATTGTTGTCTTTCCTTGCTGGTTGAAATTCAAACTGACGCGTAGCCTTTGGGGTTGGCACTTTGCCAGCGCCAGGCATCCGCGCACATCAGGTCGAGCCCGCGCTCGGCGCGCCAGCCCAGCAGCGACAGGGCGAGTGCCGGATCGGCGTAGCAGGCGGCAATATCGCCGGCGCGGCGCGGCGCAATTTTGTAGGGGATGGGCTTGGCGCTGGCCCGCTCAAATGCGCGCACCATGTCGAGCACGCTGTAACCGACACCGGTGCCTAGATTCACAGTGTGGCATTCGGCGTGTTGTTGCAGCCGCTCCAGCGCCTTGAGGTGGCCCAGCGCCAGATCGACCACATGGATGTAATCACGCACGCCGGTGCCATCGGGCGTGGCGTAGTCATTGCCCCACACATTCAAAAACTCACGCCGCCCGACCGCCACCTGCGCCACATAGGGCAGCAGGTTGTTGGGCGTGCCCTGCGGGTCTTCGCCAATCAGGCCGCTGGCGTGGGCACCGACCGGGTTGAAGTAGCGCAGTAGGCTCAAGCGCCAACTCGGGTCGCTGTGGTACAGGTCACGCAGCAGGTTCTCGATCACCAGCTTGGTCTGGCCATACGGGTTGGTGGCTGACAGCGGATGGTCTTCGGTCAATGGCAGGCGTTGCGGGTCGCCATAGACCGTGGCCGATGAGCTGAACACCAGGGTTTTGACGTCACATTCAGCCATCGCTTCCAGCAGCCGCACGGTTC
>JADGRK010000278.1 GCA_017880985.1 Rhodoferax sp.
CGATGCACCTATGGCCCACGAACTATTCGACGGCAACCTGGCGGCGCAGGAAGCGGCACTAAAGCGCGTGCCCATGGCACGCCTCGGCAGCGCCGACGAGATTGCGAACGTCGTGCTGTTCCTTTGCTCGCCGTTATCCAGTTACGTGACGGGTACCGTGTTACCCGTTGACGGAGGGTGGACGGTGTTCGGCGGCGCATCCCGCTAGCCTAGCGGATGAACAGAACCTGGCAGCAACGCTAGCTGGCGTTGCCGTAACTTTTACGCAATTCACGCTTGAGAAGTTTCCCGCTCGGATTCTTGGGTAAGGATTCGGCGAACACTACGCGCTTGGGGCTTTTGAAGTTGGCCATGTGCATGCTGCAATGTGCCATCACTTCGGTCTCGCTGAGCGAGTGGCCGGCCTTGAGCACGATGACGGCGGTGACCGCCTCCACCCAGCGCGGATCGGCCAGGCCGATCACAGCCACCTCACTGACCTGGGGCAGTCGGTAGATCATTTCTTCGACCTCGCGGCTCGCGACATTCTCACCGCCGGACTTGATCATGTCCTTCATCCGGTCCACCACGGTGATAAAGCCCTCGTCGTCAATTGTGGCGAGGTCCCCGCTGTGAAACCAGTCGCCCTCGAAAGCCGCGCGGGTTCGCTCATCGTCATGAAAGTAGCCCAGCATTAGGTGCGGCGAGCGGTGCACGATCTCGCCCACCTCGCCTGGTCGCACGTCATGCAGTTGATCGTCTACCACACGCGTCTCTACGTTCAGTACTGCGCGGCCACAAGAGCCCGGCTTGCGAAGTTGATCGTCGGGGCCGAGCATGGTGGCCAGTGGGGCGATCTCGGTCTGGCCGTAGAGATTCCATAAGCGCACCTTGGGCAGTCGAGCTGCAAGCTCTCGCAATACTTCGACGGGCATGATGGAGGCGCCGTAGTAGCCCTTCACAAGGCTGGCGATTCTGTTGGCGTCAAACGCGGGCGAGCGTAAGAGTGCTATCCAGACGGTCGGTGGCGCAAAAAAGCTGGTGACTTTGAATTTTTCGATCATGGCCAGCAGGTTGTCGGGAACCGGCTTGGATGTGATGACACTGGTGCTGCCAATAAAAATGGCCGGGCCAAAAAACACATCCAGTTGCGCGCAGTGATAGAGCGGCAGTGCGTGCAAGGTCAAGTCCTGCGCGGCGATGTCCGCGTCGACGACACAACTTACGTACTGCCAGAGCACGGCGTCGTGCGTCAGCATCACCCCCTTGGGGCTTGATTCCGTGCCGCTCGTGTAGACGATCTGGAGCAAGTCTGTGCTGGCCAGCGTAGCCGTCGGCAATGATTCTTGACAAGCGGCCAGAGCGTCGAAGCGATGCATCCCGGGGACGGCTTCGCTGGGGTCTTCCGAGGGCAACCAGATGAATTCACGCACCTCGGTCTGCAGCGCTGCGGCGGCGCGCGCTACCTCGGCGAGAGCGCTGTCTGTGGCCAGCATGCGGGCACCGGCGTGGCGCAAAATGTACGCCACCTCTTCCGCCTTGAGCATGAAATTGATCGGCACAAGCACAGCGCCCAAGCGGGCCAGCGCAAACCGAAGGGCAGCAAAACCGTGCGAGTTGCGCGCCAGTACGGCGACCCGCTCGCCATGAACCACGCCCATCTGCGACAGGCCCGCCGCTAGTCGGGAAACAATGGCATCGAATTCGGCAAAGGTCCATTGTGTCTCGCCACAGATGATTGCGGTTTTGCCAGGAACGCGCAGCGCCGTGCGGCGCAGCACGTCGCCCAAAGTCTGGCGGCGAATACTAGAGTTCATAACGCAATATTCCTTAAAGGTTTGCTGATTCCGGCCATTCCCGAGCAGTCAATGCTCAGTATTGTCATCCAACAGACTTGACTGCCAACACAGGACAGGAAACAGAAAGAAGAAGCTCTTGGGCAATGCTGCCCATGATGAGCTTGCCCACTGGGGAACGCCTTCTCAGGCCAATGATGAGAAGAGATACCTGCAACGACTCGACTAGCGCGTTAATTTCCTCGACAGCATTTTTGCCTCGAACATATTGATTAACCTCTGCGTTGAGATCAGTATTGGCAAGCATCTGTTGTACTCGCTCGAAGTCCTGAACATCTGCCAGCGATGGATCCTCTTTCGCCCCGCCGGCACTGGCATTGACCACTACCAGATGTTCATTGCGACTTTTCGCAATTTCGATACCTTTGTCCAGGGCAGCTTGACCCTCGGGACGAGGTACATAGGCTACAGGTATTGTCATCAATTCTCTCCTTCTGTTTTGCAGGCATTGTAGGAAGTAAGAAGCGCATCCGATTGACGAGGCAAACTGGTCCTTGCTTTGCAGGGTGATGGGACATCCGGACGATGAGCAACTGCTGCGCCAACGCACTGTTTCAGTCGAGGAGATCGTTGGCAGTCGGATCAGAGTTGAGCAGTTTGCTGGCAATTTGAAACAGTCACTTGAAACCACTCTTGCCGCAAGTTCAATTTTTTGATCGTCAACGTCGATGTTCGCGTCGAGCAATCCACACCGTAGACGCGAGAATGATCAAGGAACCAAGTAATGTGGTCTGGCTGGGTACATCGGAAAATGCCAACCAACCCATCAACGATGCCCAGATCAAGTCAAGAAAGCGCAAGGACTGTGTGGCCGAGATGTCGGCGACGCGAAACCCGCGTGTGAGACAGTAGTGACCAAGTGATCCCAATACGCCTGCGGCCACAAATCCCAGCCATTGCCATGCTGTCGGAGACGACCAATTTATCAGACCTAATGGCAAACTCAAGATGGTCACTGATATGGCTTGCCACAGCACTATCACACCCGGCTTTTCGTAGCGGGTAAGTGTCTTTGTCATCAAGAAGGAGGCTGAAAAGACCGGTGACGATGCCAGCATCACCAAGGAATACCAGCCACCCTGACCCGTGAGCTTGGGGGCAACCACCACCAGTACACCTGCCAAGCCGATCATTGCCGCGACCCAGCGATCTGCGCGCATATCCTCGCCCAAAAACCAGGCTGCGCCAATCATGATGAAAATCGGACCAGTAAAGCCGATCGCCGTCATGTCGGCCAACCCTATATGCGGCAATGCCGTGAACCAAAGCATCAGACCCACAGTATGAACCGCGCCACGCCCGAATTGGCCACGCAAATTGACCGGGCGATAGGCATTCAAACCATGACGCCACAGTAGCGGCAACATTGCCACGACGCCAAACAGATACCGCAAAAACTGCGATTGAAACGGATCGAGAGACAGGGTGATATTTCTTACGATAGTGTTGAGAAGGGAAAACACCAAGCCGCTTAACGCCACCCACAACATGCCACGCCAAACCACGGGCAGCCGAAATACACGCATTCGGGCGTGCCGGTGCGCCAACGCCAGTCGGCGTTGGATTACCTTTGAAATTGGGGTTTTTAGCTTCACCGGCGTTGATCGGGAGTCGCGTGGGACAGCACAGGAGTTTATAGGTAGTGGGGCGAATGGGGAGTCGCGGCCGATACCGTAAACCAAATTGGCGTATTTCGGTGTCAACCCTCCTCGGTACTGAGGGTAAAGGATTCGCGCTGGCCCAGGCGCGCCTAAGACTGGGTCACGTTCACCACTGCATGCGTACGGTCAGCCAGTGTGCATTGGCGCTCGACATGATGTGTTGGTATCGCCATCGCACAACGACTGCTTTCACGGACTGCACGCGCGGCTGGACTATCTGGCCGCGCCTCAAGATCGGGTCTCCCGGAATCCCTTGTGCGGTAAAGGCGCGGGTCGCCGCCAGCGCCAGGCCGGGTGCCGGGTTTCATAAAATTTCCACAGGGCCGACAAGGCGCCGTAAGAAGCCAGCCCGTAACCGGCAAGGCTAAACATGCCGCCCACCAGTACCGCGCGCACCGCCCGATAGGTTCTTGGCTGTGCCGACGAGACTGCAGAGGGTTGCTGGGCGTGATTTTCCAAAGGCGAGCCTTCAATAATTGACCTTGAAGGTCGGCGATTGCTGCGGCTTGGCATCACGTCTGTCATAGACTTTGGTCGTACTGATATTGGAATGCCCCAACCAGGCCTTGACCTGGCTGATATCAGCATCATGCTCCAGCGCCGATGTCGCTGCTGTGGCGCGCAACGCGTGGGGGCCCATGTTCTCCCCAACAATTCCCACTTGTTCCATGTAGCGTTTCACCACTTCG
>JADGRK010000279.1 GCA_017880985.1 Rhodoferax sp.
TTACGGGCATATGGAACGCCTGAGATATTCAACACCAATCAGGGCTGCCATAGCCATCTGACTAAGCTGGCAAACAACGCCAGCAAAGTCACTGGTTATTAGGAATAAAAGTAATGACCGGGCAACGCCGTTCCGCTGCATGTGAAAGGTTACCCTCTTAAACTCGATGCATTATCGTCTTGACTGAGGGGTCCCCTATAGGGGGTGTCATGAAATATGTAAAGCCCAATAATTACGATTTTCCCGCTTTGTTCAGGCCTGCCAGGGCCGTCGATGGGGAACAGGAGACGACATGAACGCCACGAAACAACTACACGATCTGGGCCAAAGCCTCTGGCTCGACAACATCACGCGCGAGCTGCTGACGAGCGGCACACTGGCCCGCTATGTCAGCGAGTTGTCCGTGACGGGACTCACCTCCAATCCCACAATCTTCGATCACGCCATCAAAAATGGCAATTTCTACGATGACGCCATCCGCAAGAAAGCACTCGCGGGCAAGTCAGGCGAAGCACTCTTTTTCGAACTGGCGTTGGAAGATTTGATCCAGGCCGCCGATCTGTTTCGTCCGGTTCACGACGCCACCGGCGGAGTTGACGGCTGGGTATCGCTGGAGGTATCGCCTCTGCTCGCCGACGACACCGCTGGCACCATAAAGGCGGCGGCGCAACTGCATGCGCGCGCGCAACGTCCCAATCTTTTCATCAAGATCCCGGGTACCGGCGCAGGCATTCCGGCGATCGAGGAATCGATCTTCGCGGGCGTGCCGATAAATGTCACGTTGCTGTTCTCCCGCGAGCACTACATCGCGGCGGCGGAAGCGTATATGCGTGGTATCGAACGACGCATCGCCGCTGATTTGGATCCGAAGGTCGCTTCCGTGGCATCGATTTTCGTCAGCCGCTGGGACGTAGCGGTCAAGGGCAAGGTTTCAGAAGATCTCCGCAACCATCTTGGCATTGCCATCGCCATGCGCACGTACAAAGCCTACCGCGACCTGCTGGCATCGAAGCGTTGGCAGAAACTGGCCGCTTCCGGGGCCCGACCGCAGCGCTTGCTGTGGGCCAGCACCGGCACCAAGGATCCCTTAGCTCCAGACGTTCTTTACGTCGAAACGCTGGCGGCTCCGGATACCATCAACACCATGCCCGAAAAGACACTGCTCGCCTTCGCCGATCATGGGGTGAAGGACACCATGCGGTTCGACGGTGGCAATGCCGAAGCCGTGCTCGCGGAATTTACCCGCGAGGGCGTCAACGATGAAGCGCTTGCCGCCGACCTCCAGCGCGAAGGCACCGCAGCCTTTGCCAAGTCATGGAGTGATCTGATGTACTGCATCGCCTCAAAAAGCGAAGCGCTGACGAAGACCAATCAAGCATGAGCAGCGCGACTCTGACCGCGAATAGTACGACCGCGCAGGCGCAATTGCTGACAGAGCGCCCGGCATGTAAGGCTCTCGCTGAGCATTACCAAACGGTCCGCAGTCTGCATCTGCGGCAGCTATTTGTGGACAATCCCCGGCGAGGCGAACGCTACACTACCGAAGCCGCCGGTAGTGGTTCAGTTTGAAATTTAGCCAACAACGACAACTCCTTCTGGGCAAAAGCTGCACTTATTACCAAGGGTATGCACCATCACTGCCGATAAGGAAGGACGCAGACATCTCCACAAGATGAAATGGGGACTCATCCCATCGTGGGCTAAGGACGCCGCGATCGGCAATAAGCTAGCCAATGCCGGTGGTGAAACTGTTGCGATCACGGGTGAATTGAAAACCATGTCGATGGGACAAAGGAGATAAACATGGCTGAATGGGTAAATGTAGCGCCGACAAGTGAATTAACGGCAGGAACTCGCAAGGTTGTGTTAACCGAAATTGGCCCGATTGCCGTGTTTAACCTGGCAGACGAGCTTTTTGCCATTGAAGATGTCTGTACGCATGACGGCGGCGAACTGGCCAGCGGCGTTCTAGATGGCGACCAGATCATTTGCCCGCGCCATGGCTCGCGCTTCTGCATCCGAACCGGCAGGGTGCTGTCACCGCCGGCTTATGAAGATATAGAAATATTTCCGACACGGATTGAAAACGAAACCGTACAGGTGAACATTGATTTGTGATTTCCAATGACTGGTGATAAGAGACGACACTTCATCAATCAGGTAAAAGGAATTATGCCCGCGCTGTAGGCGCTATTATGGTGCGCTTGGCATAGTGCAGAAATCCTAACTCGGGGTAGTTTTGCTTTTCCTGCACTAACGTACGTACGCCTCTGGCAGGCACTTCTTTACTCGTCATGCGCATTTGTCGCCTTGCACCACACATCGAGGCATTGCCGACCACAGAAGTGATAAATATAGTCGGCACCCTCGAAGCTAAGTGCAACGCTCGCGGGAATCTAGGTGTGACAATTGTCGCACTCAATCGGGGTCTCCATAGCCTTTGAATCTAGCTCTTTCCTGTGGCCGATGTCGCAATCGGAAACCTTACTGAGCCCCTCAACTTCTCGTGACCTGCGAGACGAGCTGCCACGAAGCAAGTGAATCGGAGTTACGGCGATGGAGTCGCTGGCGGGAAATGTTTCTGCGAGCGCTTCATCGAGCAGCCACTCATCGTGCCCCTCTGCATGCCGCGGTAGCTCGGACAAAATGACTTTAAGTAATTTCGTCGGCAAACCAATAGCACTGTACGGCTTTTTGATCATGGCACTCTCCATTCGAACAAAAAATTTTGGCATCCTGGTAGGCCTTGCCATGTACGAAAGTGACTGCAATAGCAACCAGCTACGGCAAGATGCGCGTGTCTTGCCGGATGGTTTTGTTGGTCGTGAAACGATAGTAGGCGACAAGAATCCTTACCACCGCTATGACCGCACTCCATGTACTTCGCAGTTCTCAAGCAAGACTAGTTATAATTTTGGTGGGATGGAGTAGAGAGAAGGGAGTAGTATATTTTTTCCATCTTTAACGAGGAGTAAATCGTGAACATGTTTTATCGAAGCGTATTGACGGTTGCTATGTTTTCGTTTTATTCCACATCTTGGGCCGACAAGACATTCCGCGACTGTCCGGATTGCCCGGAAATGGTCATCATCCCGGCGGGCAGCTTCGACATGGGCTCGAATAACGGCGAAGTTAATGAGAAGCCAGTCCACCGCGTCACCATTGCCAAGCCTTTTGCCATGGGTATGACCGAAGTCACCCAAGGTCAATGGAAAGCTGTCATGGGCAGCAACCCCAGCAACTTTAGTAACTGCGGCGACACCTGCCCGGTGGAGCAAGTGAGTTGGAATGACGTGCAAGGATTCCTGCAAAAACTCAATGCCAAGACCGGCAAACAATATCGGCTGCCGAGTGAAGCGGAATGGGAGTACGCCTGCCGTGCCGAAGGCAAGCAGGAATACTGCGGCAGCGACTACGTAGACAGCATAGCGTGGTACAGCAACAACGGCGGCTTTACGACCCACCCGGCAGCCAAGAAACAAGCCAACGCATGGGGCTTATATGACATGAGCGGCAATGTCGGGGAATGGGTAGAGGACATCTACCACGACAACTACAACGGTGCCCCCACAGATGGCAGCGCATGGCCGGGGGATGGCGCAAAACGCGTTCTTCGCGGCGGCTCCTGGAACTACGGTCCGCAGGGCGCTCGCGCGGCGTACCGCGGCTGGTTCGAGCCGTCGTTCCGGAGCAACAGATACGGTTTTCGGCTTGCCAAGGCGCTCCCATAATGAAATGGAGGGAGCTTAGTCTTTAGTCTTTGCACTTTATACCCTTTGTGGGCTATACGAGCGTCTGCTTCAGAGAAGTTCCATGGGCTGCAACGTGTCGAAAGTGCCCCCTCGAAATTTTCGGAAGCAGACCTTCAAACAGGCAGTACCGACAGCCTTTTCATAAGATCTCCACAGTCCGGTTTGGCCGAATTGAAGACTGTCGATGATACTGCATGGAATAACTGCTCCTCGGCCTGAACTGAACATACGGGTTACACCTCAGCGGCGCGCTTCTGGCGCGTCCGCTGCAACGCCCTTTTCCTCTTCGGCGCGCTCGTCATCCAAAGCGGCCAACAGAGCCTCTGCGGTATTGGGTGGAGGCTGACCCTCGCCCGCCTCCGTCCGCGCGCTTGTGACACGCGCCAATCGCGCCGGATGCGTCATCGTGTGGTTCTCTTTGAGCTTGA
>JADGRK010000280.1 GCA_017880985.1 Rhodoferax sp.
TCGCAAGGGGCAGCTGAACTGTCCCGCCGGATCAACCGCGTCCGCAGCAGACCAGTTCTATGGATTGGCCTTCTGATCAGATGAACGCCAACGGGCTTCTTCGTAACCACCAGTCCTTAACGCAACAAAACCTTTTTTTAGACCTTGATCTGACTGTCGAGCCGATGTCCCAAGTCATCGGCAAACCAGAACAATTGATAGAGAAGACCGATGAATACTATGACCGACAACCTTCAGGCTTTGACGCTCGGCACAGATCCGGGGTCGGGTTCGCTACTGCCCACCCAAATGGTGGATTCAAACCACCCCGCTGTTCAGGCCTTCGCGCGTGAACACGCACAAGGGGCTGACGACCGCGAGCGCGCCGTGGCGCTTTATTACGCGGTACGCGACGGTTTCCGGTACGACCCCTACCGCGTCGATCTGACCCATCATGGGATGCGGGCCAGCACCGTGCTCGAACAGGGTGTGGGCTGGTGCGTGACCAAGGCCACTTTGCTGACGGCGGCCTGCCGTTCAGCAGGCATTCCTGCCCGGCTGGGTTTTGCCGACGTGCGCAATCACCTGTCCACCGAACGTATGCGCCAGGCCATGCAAACCGACGTGTTCGTGTGGCACGGTTTTTCCGAGATATGGCTGAACGACGCATGGCGCAAGGCCACTCCGGCCTTCAATATCAGTCTTTGCCAGAAGTTCGGCTTTCTGCCGCTGGATTTCAACGGGGTAGATGACTCCATCTACCACCCGTTTGATCGCAGTGGCCAGCGTCACATGGAATACATGCGGCATCACGGCAGTTTCGACGATGTGCCGTTGGAACGCCTGCAGGCCGACTTCGCTAAGTTCTACCCTGGTTGGGGTGGCGTGGCCGGCGACCTGACCAATGCTGACTTCGAAATCGATATTTCGAAGGAGGCCCGTTCTTGACACAATATGTAAAAAGGCGAGAAAGCAAAGATGATTATGAGCAGCAAGACGACCTCAATTTGCCAAGGTTAGCTGCTGTGTTTTGCCCCCGGTGCCGACCTGCCGTGGTGTTAACCCTACCCACGACGCAAACTGACGTCGGGATTTAAATGTCGAGAAATCTCCGACGGCGGCCACCAGCGCAGAGGCTGTCAAGTCCCCAACGCCTGGAATCTGTTGGATCGCCTGCTTCTGCCGATCCTCTCGGATCATGGCGCGCAGCCGCTGGCCATTTTGCTCGATGTCATCTTGGGTCGTTTGCGAGCGCACGGCGCTAAGTAAAGCTTGCATTCGATTCCTGACCTCGACTCGACACGTCGGCCACCCTCTCGAACTCCGATTCCGGGACAGCAATCGTGAACACCTTGTGGAGCGCGTCGCGAAGAGCGGCAGAACTTTGCAGCGTCTGACGCTCGGGTTTACCGTCCAGCGGCCGCCAGGTGAGCGTGCGGTTGAAGAGTGCATAGCGGCCACCGGTCACAGGACGCGTCGCTACCAGGTTATTGCCAAACAGGGAGTTCGGCCGGGTTGCGGTGTGCCAGTTTTGCATGGCGTAGTCAGCTGGCAGATGCGGGGAAAGATCGAATCGGTAGACGTCCACCCACTGGCCAGCGATCCTCGCCTGAAGGAGCTGGTCTGAACCTGCAGGCACAAGACGCACCGTCTCGTGCGATGTGGACTGTGGCTCGTGACGATCCATCATGACCGGCGAGGTCAGTGTCAAGCCACCGAATCCGGCATCGACAAGAAAGCGCCCCTCGGGCATATCGACACACAGGACCATGTGGCTGCGTGGCATCTCAAGATCCGGCGGTAGCCGATAGCGCACGCGCGCCGACAGCCCGGTCACCGTGAATCCGATTTCAATCAGCGCGGACTGCAGCAGGGAATTCTGCTCGTAACAGTAGCCGCCCCTGCCACCGAGAACCAGCTTGGCTTGCAACGCATCGATCGACAGGTCGGGCACACCACCAGCCACCACGCTGACGTTCTCGAAGGGGATGGCCTGGGGGTGGCGTAAGGCCAGCGCCTGCAGCACTTCAAACTTAGGCGTTCGCGGCCCGACATAGCCGATCCGAGAACAATAGGTGTCGATGTCCATGTATATCAACTATAGGCCGAGTCGTTACCGCGGGCACCTTCCTCGATGAGCGGTCTCGGTCAAGCGAATCGGATTGCTAAGGCCGGCATGGCATTCATCGGGTTAGGAAGGATTCTGGTGATTGTCCCCTGTTTGCGGAGATCGTCCATCACACTCTCACGCCAAGTTTGATAGTTTTTATCTTTGCTACGAGCCAGATTGGTGGAACCTCGGGGTTGCCCATAAGGCAAACCATATCAAACGGCGTTGTTGCATAAATCGGAACGAGGTCATGACGACCCCGATTTCCCGCACTTCTCAGATCTTCTCCGACATCGGCATGCCAAGATCTGACATCATATTCAGCGCAGACGCACTGACCCACGCCTCAGTCTTTTGTTACGGCAGTTTGCGTGCTTTCATCGCAGATCCGATGATGCGCTTGTAGCGCTGCATTGCCAACTCGGCATGTGCGCGCAAGCCGTAACCGGTCTTCCTTTGCCAGGCAATTCTGCCGTGCGCTTTGATATCTCGAATATGGTCATCGCGTTGGGTGTCACCGGTGCTGGAGCACACTGCCGTCTTGGGCGGCGGGACCACAATCAGCGCATCACTTTGCTTGGTCAATACCGCTTTGGAACCTGTGTCTGCATTCCATCGCGTGTCTGCGGGACTTCATGGAGCAACGAAAATGACAGGAATGCACATACCAACCCGTTTTCCATCTTCAGCGCGCGGCTGGCTTGTTCTCGGTTTGCTAGCGATCTTTACGCTTGCAGGCTGTACCACCATAGCCACCACAGAACCCAAGGCACCGGTGCCATCAACGGTTGCCACCCAGCCCGCTCAAGCCACCGCTGACGAAGCTGAACACGACCAGAAGTTTGCCCTCTGGGTGGTTGAGTTCAGCGCCATCGCCCGCAAAGCGGGCATCCGTGAGGCGACGCTGCACATCGCCTTTGACCCGATTCGCTTCCTGCCAGGCGTCATTGAGTTGGATCGGGCGCAGCCCGAGTTCACCCGCTCGGTATGGGACTACCTCGACAATGCGCTGTCGGCGCAGCGCATCACCCGTGGCCAGGACAAGCTGCAGCAACTGGGCCCCCAAGCGGTTGCCATAACTGCGCGCTACGGCGTCCCGACCGAGATCGTCGTCGCCATCTGGGGCATGGAGAGCAATTACGGCAGCAACGTCGGCGACATCCCGACCATTGATGCCTTGGCGACACTGGGTTTCGAGGGCCGACGCGAGGCGTGGGCACGCAGCCAATTGCTGGCTGCCTTGAAAATTTTGCAAAGCGGTGACATTGATCGTACGCAGATGATCGGATCGTGGGCGGGCGCGATGGGCCAGACACAGTTTTTGCCCTCCAACTTTCTGGCCTATGCGGTTGATGCCGATGGCGATGGCCGACGCGACCTATGGGGCAGTGCGGCCGATGTGATGGCTTCGACGGCGAACTTCCTGGCAAGCACTGGATGGCAGGCCGGTCAGCCGTGGGGGACTGAGGTGCGCTTGCCGCCGGGGTTCGACTACGCGCGCGCCGACGACAATGTACGACAAACATCGGCCGCCTGGGCGAAGGAGGGTGTGCAATCGATGAACGGTACACCACTGCCAGCGCTGACCGACAGCTCAATCTGGTTGGCGTCCAGCGCAGGCGGACCGGCCTTCCTGATCGGACCCAACTTCCGCACGATCCTGCGCTACAACAACTCGACCAGCTATGCACTGGCTGTCAGCCTGCTGGCGCAACGCCTGGCAGGTGGCCCGCCGATACAAGCACCCTGGCCGCGCGACGTGCAAGCTTTGACACGCAGCCAGTTGCTGGCAATGCAAACGGTCCTGAATACACGCGGTTTCGACAGTGGCACGCCCGACGGCATGATGGGCCCGGCCACGCGGCGTGGCATTCGTCAGTACCAGCGCAGCCTGGGCCTGCCAGCGGACGGATATCCAAGCCTGAATCTACTGCAGCACCTGCAGCAAAGCAGCGGCACGGCTCCTTGAGGGGGTTGTAAGCCCAAACCCCGTGTTCATGCGGCCTGACAGACAATTCAGTGTTCCAAAAAACCCGCAACCAGTTGTAAGAAATTGGCACATGAATGGCGATTGCAGCCTG